>NZ_CEVWNY010000064.1:0-16528 GCF_982384815.1 Desulfitobacterium sp.
AGTAGAAAGGACGATGATTAGGAGGTCAAAAGTACCGATAGAGAGAACGGAGCCAAAAAGGTAGCCGGTTAAATTGGTGGAGTAAAAATTTTGAGAACTGATTAAAGCTATCCCCAAAGCCATGGAGGTTGAAAATAGAATACCAATGGCCGTATCTAGGCTTACTTTGGCTTTTTCGTGCAATAAACCGATAAACATGGCTAACCCAATCGTATAAATATTTCCGGCGATATATAAATTCCACCCAAGCAGGTAACCTATTGCCAGCCCTGCCAATGAGCCATGGGCCAAGCCTTCGCCAATAAAAGCCAAGCGCCTTAGGATCACAAATGTTCCCACAACCGCGGTAAGGACCGCTACTGCCACCGTTCCAATTAAGGCCCGCTGCATGAAAGCAAATTGTAAGGGATCAGTTATTAGATGCATTGCGGATAATTCCTCCCAACTGGCTTCCCATAAAAGTGCGTTCAAGAATATCGGGAACTAAGACTTCATCAGGCCGTCCAAAGGCGATTACAGTTTGGTTTAAGCAAAGGATCAAATCAAAATGATGGTACTTAAGTGCCGTTAAATCGTGAGTCGTGGTAAGAATAGTGATTCCCTCACCATGCAAATCCTCAATGAGGCGAAAAATGCTTTGCTGGGAAGGGATATCCAAGCCTGTAGCCGGCTCGTCTAAGAGAAGAATTCTTGATTCGGTAGCCAGTGCTCTGGCAATCAAGACTCTTTGCTGTTGCCCCCCGGAAAGCTGGCCGATCGGGCGATCCTTTAAGTTGAGCATATTGACTTTGCGTAAGGCTTGCTGGACAATACGGTGATCCTCTGCTCCGGGGCGTTTTAACCAACCGAGGGGTCCGGTACGGCCTAAAAGCACAACTTCATAGACAGAGATCGGAAAATCTTTATCCATGGACTTTAGTTGGGGCACATAACCCAATTGGATTTTACGGCGCCATTCTTGGGTAGGGGGATTGCCCAAAATTTTGATACTTCCCTTGGTGCCACGGTTTAAGCCGACGATACTTTTCAAAAGAGTTGATTTCCCGGAACCATTAGGGCCAATAATCCCAATACAAGCACCATTAGGAATCTGCAGGTTGATATCCCACAGAATATCCCGCTGAGGGAGAGCAAAGGAAAACGAATCAAATTCAATGGCATATGGCCGGCAGGTTCGGTTGGGATGCATAACTTAACCTTCTTCCTAATGAACAGAAGTAATAAAATCATTTAAGTGCTTTAACAAAGGCCTTGGTATTGTGTTTCATAATATCAATATAACTATCCGTCTCAGGGGTATTCCCTAGGGTATCGTTGTATAAGTCGTCGACAATTTTAACTCCCGTTTCTCCGGCCAGTTGCTGGATGGGCTTAGCATTAAACCCTGCCTCACCAAAGATTGCTTTAACGCTATGTTCTTTGATCGCTTTTATGAGCTGGGCATAATCCTTCGCAGAAGGCTCAGCTTCCTCTCCGTAAACGATGGGCCTAATTACGGTAAGGCCATAGCGTTCCGTAAAATAGGGCCAAGCGTTATGGTAAGTTATAATATTGCGGTTTGCTTCGGGAATTGTGTTAATTTGCTCTAGAATCCATTGATCCAAGGTTTCAAGCTCTTGAAGATAGTTTTCAGCATTGGCGGTAAAGATTTCTTTATCCTCCGGGTAAGTTTCGATAAGGACATCCTTGATCTTTTCTACATATGCTTGGGTGTTTTTCACATTTAACCAAAGATGAGGATTTCCTTGAGCATGCTCATGTCCATCCCCTGAAAAGTGGGTTTCTTCCCCTTGGTGGGAGCCTTGTGCCCCTAATATTTCTAATCCGTCGGAAAGAATCACTGTCCGAAGGTTAGAATTTTGCGAGTTCTTAACCAGTTTTTCAAGGTAGGTTTCTTGTCCAAGGCCGTTGGCAAAAAAGATCCTGGCTGTGGATACCTGGCGAATTGCATTCGGGGCCGGTTCGTAGGTGTGGGGATCACTACCCGTAGGAACCAAGCTAATCACTTGAATTTGCTCACCGCCGACTTGCTTAATAATATCAGCCAAAGGGGATATACTGGTAATTACTACTTTTTGATTAAATTTACTGACCGGTTGCTCACCTGAACAGCCGAATAGAAAGAAAGCAAGGGGTATCAAAGTTATAAACAGTAAATGTTTGGGATTTATTAATAAACGCATAGGTCCTCCTTATTGATACATTGTTTCAATAAGAAAGTTTAGTACAGAAAAGAATAAATGTCAAATTTTCCTTTTTAAATTGGTCTTAAGCGTGGTAAACGAGGTGGAAAATGGTTATAATCAGGAGAGAACTGATTTAGGAGGATGCGCAGTGAACGAACAAGACTTAAATGGTAAAAAACCCGTCGTAACTATCGAAATGGAAAATGGCAATCAAATTGAGGTTGAGCTTTATCCTGAGGTCGCACCGGAAACAGTGCGGAATTTCATTTCCTTAGTAGAGAAAGGTTTTTATGATGGGATTATCTTCCATAGAGTAATTCCCGGCTTTATGATTCAGGGCGGAGATCCCCAAGGAAATGGTACCGGCGGCTGTGGTTATAGTATTAAAGGAGAATTTACCGCTAACGGTTTCCGCAATGATCTCCAACATGAAAGAGGAGTCATTTCCATGGCCCGCACTGCCAATCCCAATTCTGCCGGCTCGCAATTCTTCCTTATGCATGCCGATTCTCCTCACTTAGATGGTCAGTATGCTTCCTTTGGCCGGGTTATTAAAGGGATCGAAGAAGTGGATCGTATTGCTAATGTCAAGCGGGATTATCGGGACAAACCCGTCGAAGATCAACGGATGAAGAAGGTCACTGTTGAATATATCTAAATCCCTGCCCGGAAAAAAGATCCTTCGCACGCTCAGGCTGACACGCGGTATGGCCAAGGTCATACAGAAACATAAGTAACCAAAAAGAGAGGGTTTACCCCCTCTTTTTCATTCTACCGAGGGGGGAGGATTATGATTTGGCTCTCATCTGAATTTAACCAAATGGCAGAAAACTACCTAAGAAGCTATTCTCCAGTCACTGCCCCTTTTTCCACATTGATTTACGGACCGGCCGGGGTTGGCAAAACTACTCTTTTGCATGCTTGCTGCCAGCGTTTAAAAGTTCAACACTCTATTGAATATTTGGATGCTAAAATTTTTATAAGGAATTATGCGCTGGGGGCACAGGAGGGAACCCTGCACCTTTTTCGGCGGCGGATACGTTCCAGATCCATATTAATCCTAGATCATCTGGAAGCCTTCGCGGGAAAACCCCTTAGCATCGAAGAGTTGCACCATACCTATGAGGCACTTTTCGCTAAGGAGAGCAAACTTATCTGTAGTTTTCGCGGCGAGCTTTCTCAATTGGACTTTCTTGGTGAAAAACTCTCTTCGCGGTTGTTAGGTGGGTTAACCCTGCCGATATTGCCCCCTAGCCAAAGCGAGATTTTAAGATATCTGGAGGGAGACTCCCGGACTAAATATTTAATTCTTGAAGATAAGGTTCTTGAAAGAATGGCAGCGGAAACGGTTAATTTTACTCAGGCCCAAAGCTTATTAAAGGACTTTGTACTATATGCAAATAAGCAAGGAGAGGCCTTAGACCATCAAACTCTGACTTCCTATCTTGTCGAGCGAAAAAGAAAAGAGCGGCAACGGGTTGCTCCCGAAAATATAATTCAAAAAGCCGGGGAGTTAACCGGTATAGATCCTCAAGATATTTTTGGTACCCTTAGAACAGCAAGCGTAAGCGAGGCTCGTCAGGTGGCAATTTATGCTATACGCACTCTTTGTCGGCTTTCTTATCCGGAGATTGGGCGAATTTTGAACAGGTCCCATAGCAGTATCATCAAATCCTGTCGGCAAATGGAAAAGTCTTTAGGCGAGAACCAGAAGGTAAAAGAAATCCTGGAGGATCTATTCAGGTATTTTAATTATCATTCTTGAAAAGTTTGGAAAAGGGGGGCTAATGGAATGATTAAGGAGGTAAAAAATGTAGCTGTTTTAACCAGTGGTGGTGACGCTCCGGGTATGAATGCGGCTATTCGGGCAGTGGTTCGTAAAAGTATATATCATGGGTTTAAGATCTTTGGTATCCGTAAGGGGTATGAAGGGCTCATTCATGGAGAGTTTATAGAAATGAGCCTGGGTACTGTAGCCGATATTATTCATCGTGGCGGAACCATGTTGATGACTGCCCGCTCTGAAGAAATGATGACGACCGAGGGACAGAAGAACGCCGCGGCACAATTGCGTTATCGCGGGATTGATGCCTTAATTGTTATCGGCGGGGATGGTTCCTTTCGGGGGTCCCAAACTCTTTCGGCTCAGGGGATATCGATTGTGGGAATTCCGGCCACTATTGATAATGATATTGCCGGTACGGATTTAACTATTGGCTATGATACGGCTGTCAATACTGTGGTTGAAGCGGTGAGCAAAATCCGTGACACCGCTACCTCTCATGATCGTACCTTCCTCGTAGAAGTGATGGGACGGGATTGCGGTAATATTGCTCTTCAATCCGGTGTGGCCTGCGGGGCAGAATCTATTATCATACCGGAGATACAGCCGGATATTGACGAGATCGTGGTTAAGTTAGAAAGAGGACACCAGCGGGGTAAACACCATAGTATTATTATGGTTGCCGAGGGGGGAGGCAGTGCTTATAAGCTTGGCGAAGAGCTGCGACGGCGGACCGGGTTTGAGACGCGGGTGACTATTTTAGGCCATATCCAAAGAGGGGGGAGCCCCAGCGCAGCGGATGTAGTCTTGGCCTCCCAGATGGGCGGTAAAGCGGTTGAAATTCTCTGTGCGGGAGAAAGTGATCGAATGGCAGCTTGTGTTGGTCATGAGGTTGTCTCCTTACCTTTGGCGACAGCTTATGGAGACCCCAAGCCTTTTAATAAAGCCCTTTATGATTTAGCCAACCAATTAGCGATTTAATGTTACCACCATGAAGGAAAAATTGCCTAAGAGGTCGAATTCTTGCCCTCGAGGTGATCTGCGTGGAACAGGTATTTGCATTGGATATTGGGACCCGTTTGGTTATGGGTCTCATTATGGAAAAAACTTCAGAGGGTTATCATATTGTTGCCAGAGCACAAACGGAGCATCGCCAGCGGGCTATGTATGATGGGCAGATCCATGACATAGAGGCAGTGGTTGAAGCGGTGCAATGGGTTAAGAAAGAGCTTGAGGAGAAGATCAAGAGTCCCTTGCGCTATGTTTCGGTAGCGGCTGCGGGAAGGGCCCTTAAGACTGCTGTAGCCGAGGCCCAAAAAACCGAACTCTTTCCCATTGTCTGGGAAAGAGAGGATGTTTTTGCTCTGGAAATGGAAGCTATTCAACAGGCCTTAAGAGATATTCAAAAAGAAGAGGATGAGATTCCTTACCATTGTGTGGGATATAGTACCATTGAATCTTTACTGGAGGGACAAAATTTGTCCAGCCTGGTGGGCCAAAGGGGTAAAGAAGCTAAGGTTAAAGTGATTGCCACCTTCTTGCCCAGGACGGTTATTGATGGGTTAACAGGGGTGATTTCCCGGGTCGGCCTGGAAATGAGGGAATTAACCCTTGAACCCATTGCAGCCGGAAGAGCGGCGATCCCACCGGATATGCGGCGCATGAATCTGGCTTTGGTAGATGTTGGGGCGGGAACATCGGATATTGCCATAACCAAGAACGGAAGTTTTTTCGCCTATGGCATGGTGCCCATGGCTGGGGACGAAATCACCGACCACATCTGTCAATATTTTTTGGTGGATTTTCAAACGGGAGAAAAGATAAAACGCAGTTTAAGGACGAAGTCCAAAGCGACCTTTACGGATTTCCTAGGGATGAAAGTCAGTATTGACAAAGAAGAAGTTCTTGAACAAATACGCCCGGTGGTCATTGAATTAGCCCAAAAAGTAGCGGAAGAAATTCTTCGGCTGAACCAGGGCAATCCTCACGCAGTCATTCTTATTGGTGGCGGCAGCCTGACACCTTTACTAACGGAAGCGCTTGCCGAGGTACTGGGGTTACCGCAAAACCGAGTAGGCATCCAGGTTCGGGAGCGGCTGCAAAGTGTACTTGGGGAGAAAACTCTTAAGGGACCGGATGCAATTACACCTATAGGTATTGGTATCTCGACTATTGAAGGGGAAGGTCTACAATATTTTACTGTTTATGTAAACCAAACCCCGGTACAAATATTCGAGCTTCAATTAGCTACAGTGTCGGATGCGCTGCTGGCTTCCGGAATAACCCCGCGTCTCCTGGTGGGCAGACCTGGGGCGGCCTTGACCTTTGAACTCAATGGGGAAATGCAAATAATTAAAGGACAATTCGGTAAACCGGCGCTCTTTTTTCTCAATGAAAAAGAAGTTAAATTGGATCATGAGCTTAAAGCCGGTGATAAGATACGATTCATTCCTGCCGAAGCCGGACGGGAAGCACGGGTAACCTTTGCCGAACTGATTACGGCGGAGCCGGTGAAAAATGTCAGGGTTAATGGAGAACCGGTGGCCTTTTCTTCCTTGATCTATTGCAACGGCCTGAAAGTGGCAAGAGAGGATTGGGTCGCTGACGGCAGTAAAATTGTCGTCTTCCCCAACCGAAGTGTCGGAGATTTGCTGGGGTTTTTAGAGAATAAGATCTATAACTTGCCGGAGATTCGGTTTAAAGTTAATGGTGAGGAACAGATTCTAGCGGTGCAAAGGGAGATTTTTGTAAATAAACAGCTAGTTGCTCTTGATCATAATCTCCAAGATGGGGACGAAGTGATAATCGATGTGAAAGAAATCTATATTAAGGACTTGGGTTTGAGCCCCCGGCCGATAGTCTTTTATGTTAACGGTAAAGAGATTGAATATCCTCCCCAAATCTGCCGAATTACTTCTCGGGGCAAAATCCTAGCCGGTGAAGATCGGGTGGAAGATGGCATGGAACTACTTGTAGAGGGTTATGATACGATGCCGTTACTTTCTGAATTACTTCCATATGTCGATATTCCGCAAGGTATACCCACTAATGCCCGTCTTGCTATGAAAAGGAATAACCAAGAAGCCGGGTTTACCACACCTCTCATACCGGGTGACCGGATCGAGATTCACTGGGAAAAGGTAGTTTCCGGCTAAAAAACGCAAAAAAAACCCCCACCAAGATCTTGGATGGGGAATGGGCTATTGCCCGGGTGGAAAAGGGTAGAGGAGTGTTTGAACTTAGTATAGGTTAGGGCAAATTTTTTGTCAGCAAAAAATCCTTCAATGGTATATAATTATAGGTGAATGGTTGTTTTTGTTCTCTTGACATTCTGAGTTGAGAACATACAATAATAGTGGAGGTGTCATAATATGTTATTACAATGGCTTATGGGTATTCTTGCTCTTGGTGCCCTTATTATTTTCTTACTTTCCGACAGATGGACCAGTAAATCAAAACATTCCAGTTATTATGAAAATGCGAAAAAACCCACCGGTAAAGAACCACGTCTTGCTCATCTCCCTGATACATCCTCACATGATAAGTTCTTTTCTAAATTAAATGCTCGTTAAGACGAGTCGGTGCCAATGTTAGAAGGCTTGGTGAAAAAATCACCAAGCCTTTTGACTTACAATTTTTTTAATTCTCCGGGAAGTTTTTCATATTGACAGAAAGCGGATTCCTCAAGGGTGAGGATATATTGAACAGTTTCCAACAGTTTGTTTTGTCTTGCCCTGGGGCTTAAATCCTGATTCTTTAGGGCAGCTAGATGTTCAAGAACTTCTGGGAAAACTGTAAACTGGTGGATTTCTTGGCTGCCTGTAAAATGGAATTGATAAATATGTTGCTTGGTTTCTTCGATTATGAGGGCACGCCGTCCGACGGTTGCTTTATTTAGCACTTGCAGGGCATCGATAGCACAGGAAAGAGTAAAGGCTTTAACAAGACATTCCGAGTCTGGAGCAGGTCTGATTCCCATATTCCGTTGGGCCATTTGGGCAATTCGATAGCCAAGGGCAATACCGGGACAGGTATGGCCGTGGAAATCGATTACCAATTCCCAGGGGGTTTTTTCAACGCACATAAATATTCCCTCCCATACTTACTTTTACTTTATTCTAACCCTATTGGGAGGGAATTGAAAGAAAATAATCGATATTTTACTCCTACTAACCTCTAACCACAACCCCGATAATCCCACCGATTGCTCCCGCGGTCAGAACAATGATGGATTTTTCCCCGATACTTAGCCAGGCAGGTGACCCAGGGCTTAATACTGTAAATATCAGCAGCAGCAATAAGATAAACCCGGTCCCAATCCCAATCCCATAAAAAAGACCTTTCATGCCGGCGCGATAGGCAGTTATAACCGCTGCAATAAAGACGCTGCCCCCGACAATGATATTAAGGGCTAAATTGGATTCCTGAAGGGGAGTAAAGGTAAGTAGCAGACCTAGAAGCAGGGAAAATAATAGGGCAATACCGACGGCAATCACTACACCTTTAACGACTAAACCAATGTGAAAGGATTTGGGCATTTTTCATACCTCCTTTAACTAATAGAATCTATGCGTGGGGAAGAGGGAGTATGCGGCCTGTTTCCCTTGTTTTCAGTTTTAAATTAAAGCATAATTGGTTGAAAATTGGCAGTTTGTGCTATAATAAAGTTACAGAGAAATATTTTGGTTGTAGTTGTGGGTTTTGGTAGGAGGTTGAAAGATGAAAAAATTAGTCCCGGACTTTTTCCGGATGAAAGAGAATAAGGAAAAGATAACAATGTTGACGTCTTATGATTATCCAACGGCGCGCTGGGTGGAAGAAGCAGGCATCGAGATGATTTTAGTTGGAGATTCCTTAGGAATGGTGGTTTTGGGTTATGATTCAACGCTTCCTGTGACCGTGGAGGATATGATCCACCACACTAAAGCAGTTCGCCGGGGTGCCCCCAATACTTTTGTTGTCGCAGACCTGCCTTTTATGAGTTACCCAAATATTGATCTTGCTCTTCATAACGCCGGGCGGCTGATTCAAGAGGGAGGAGCCGATGCGGTAAAGTTAGAAGGGGGAGAGTATTTTGCCCCTTTAGTTAAAGCCTTAGTTCAAGCCGGCATACCTGTTGTCGGTCATATCGGCCTTACTCCGCAAACTGCTACCCAGCTAGGTGGATTTAAGGTACAAGGAAAAAGTCTCGAAAGTGCGAAAAGATTAATCCAGGATGCACATGCTTTGGCTGAAGCAGGAATAATGGCCTTAACCCTGGAGGCAATCCCTGCGGAGCTAGCCAAGCGGATTAGTGAAGAGATCAATGCACCTACTATCGGCATCGGGGCGGGACAAGGCTGTGACGGACAGGTTTTGGTCATTCATGACATGCTGGGAATGTTTGATCGCTTTAAGCCGAAGTTTGTTAAACAATATGGGGATATTAAATCCCAGGCTGTGACAGGAATTAAGACCTATATCGATGAAGTTAAAAATGGACAATTTCCCGATGATAAATTACATACCTTTGCTATTGCGGAAGAAATTATCGGTAAACTATACGGAGATTAAAAAATTAAAAAAAGTTGCATTATAATTGGATTTTTTGGAAAAGAAGCTTATAATTAGGTGAGAATATACCGGTTTACCCGGCAGGGGAGATGGTTTCTTGGCCTTAAGAGATAATACCAGCCAAAGATTTAAGGATTTTTTCGAGAAACATTCAAAACGCAGTGACGGAAAAGAATTTGAATTATCCTATTCAGAAATTCAGAGGGATACAGGAGCTGCTAATAGCACCATGAAACGTGCTATTGAGTCTTTAACAGCTGAAGGATGGCTAGAGGTTAAGCCTGGCCGTAATACACGCTACGGTGTATTCAAGTTGCCGGCAGGTAAACTTATGGAGCCGGAACCTTCTCAGGGCCTTAACGATGAGCCCCAGGGCCTTGATCTGCCGGAATCGGCGCCAAATGAAAAAGATGCAATGTCAAAGCTCCTTGAATTGGAGCATCTTATCGATGGACTAAGGCGGAGAATCCGTACCCAAGAAATGACCATAGCTCTACTCCAGGATCGTTTGGCAGAAATCGAAGACAAACTTTATCGCAAATAAAATTTCCAACTGTTTCATGATGTTTTTTAAAGCTTAAGTGATATAATGAATATAAATCCTGCGTTGTTCGTAGAATATCTTTGGTTTTGATCCTATTTATGACAAGGGAACTTATGTGGTGGATTTTGTACATCAGGCCTTCCTGAAAGGAAGATGGAGAAATTCATCCAGGTGCCCACCTGCGAGAGCGGGGTCAGAAACCTGGAGTTTTACGGCAAGGCGGGGATGGTAGGGAATTTCCCTACCATTGTTTTTATCTTTTCTTCTTATAATTTATATAAATTAAAAAATTCATTTGAGGATAAAATATGATAAAAATAATTTTTACGCGCCATGGCGAGACCCTCTGGAATATTGAAGGACGTGTTCAAGGCGCTTTGGATTCACCCCTCACGGAAAAGGGCGTTCTGCAGGCCCGCAGACTTGGCCGGCGATTGCAGAAGGAAGGTATCACGAGAATTTTCGCTAGTGATCTGCCTAGGGCTTTGGTTACAGCGGATGAAATTCGCCGGGAGCTTGGCTTAGCTGAAATTATTCAACATCCTGCGTTGCGGGAATTGTCCTTTGGGGAATGGGAAGGAAGAAATTGGTGGGATTTACGCAAACTTTATCCCGATCTTTTCGAGATATGGGATACCGGCCCTCACCAAGTTCAGATCCCCGGAGGGGAAAGCATGTGGGAAGTTAGTGAACGTGCTTGGAAGTTTGTTCAGGAGTTGCCACGGTTCTATGACGGAGAAACCCTCTGCGTAGTTACCCATGGGATGACTCTCCAGTTAATCGTGAAGAAAGCCTTAGGAATACCGATAGAGCAGTGGGAAGGTGTACCCTGGCAGCATAACACGGCAGTAAATATCTTTGAGTTTTATGAAGATGGTCAAATAAAACCAATTCTAATTGCTGATCATAATCATCTGGATCAAGAAATAAAGTCGGCCAGTGGTTTTACCGATAAAAAAGGCTAGAGTAGTTTTTACTCTAGCCTTGTTTATCCACTGCGAGGATAAGTCAACTAACCTTCAGATGGAGTTAAAACTCCACCTGAAGCAAGTTTCCTATATTGTTTATGGTTTAGGTTTCTCGACAGGCGGAACGGTGGAGCTCTTTAGCCAGTCCTGGTCAAACCGGCGGATCAATTCCTGGCTGGCGGTAGGTGAGGGGACAGTAATGGAGGCCTCATGATTCATAACGAAAGATTTGTACCCCCAACCGGAACTGCTGAGCATAAAGGTTTTTTGGTCGAAAATTGCCAGATTTTGATTTAAGGGAGGATTGGAGCCGGAATTATAGTAGCGGATCTGCACACCGGCCTTTTTCAAGCTTTCCAGTGTACCAGGCCAACTGCCGGGCATGATTTTTGAGTCAACGATGAGCTTCACATCCAATCCTTTGCCGGCAGCTTCAATAAAAGCTTGGACTGTTTCGTCATCAGTTACATGGGAAACAATAGCCCAGATACTTTGCTCACTGCTTTTAATGGATTCGATTAGCTGTTTTTTAACATTGGCATTGGCAGCAGGAATAATATTATCTTCCTCTAGTTCGGTGCTTTTGGGGATGTCCAGAGAAAGAGTAGTGGTAAAGATCCAATCCCGATTGAAGACATTAGCCAGTATCCAAACAGAGCGTCCGGTTAAGTTAACTGTTAAATTATGGGAAGAGAATCCGTCGCTGGTCCAGGGATAGGAATAGAACAGGGCTTCCTTTAAGTCAACAATTAGGAATTTTACTTCATTTGTTTGACCTTTCTGCGCAGGGTAGTACTGGACGGATATATTATTACTTTTCAATTCATTTAAGGTAGCTTTATTCGGAGTCTCAAATTGGTCAAGTAAAATACGGATTTCTACACCCTCGGCAGCTTTTTTAATAATCAGATCTTTGATAGTTTGATCGGAAAAAATCTTTTGCTCTATGTAGATAGATTTCTGGGCAGAGTTAATTAACTCGGTGGTTTTGGCGTGGGCGGCTTTACCATCAAAGATCAGGGCGGTTGCCGGTAGATTGGAAATGGGGGCTTCTTCCTTTTTAACAAACAGGCTCTTAATATCAATCGAGCATCCTGTAAGGAAAAGGCAAAGGATCAATATCAGTGGTAACAACCGTTTCCTCATAGCTCTTCTACTCCTATGTTAATATTTTTGATAAAGATACGTCCTTATTCCTGCCGTATCTTTATCATTATAACATAAAGACTGTTCTGTAAAAAATCTCAAAGGTATAGATTTTCCCTTTTTCACATAGACATTCTAAAGCACAGAAATGTAAAGGGGCAGGATCTTGATGAGAAAAAGAAGATTTCTCGTGTTAGTTATTGTCCTGTTTGTATTTTGTTCTTTAACCTTGCCACAAGAAAAAATGACTCCCTTGAGTCAATATAGTACCCCGGCTGCAGGGAATATCATGGCGGAATTTTCGGCGGATAAGGCTTATGAGCATATTCTGCATTTATCGGAAAAAATCGGCCCCCGGCCGGCCGGAAGTAAAAATGAGCGGAAGGCGGCTCAATATTTATATTACATATTGGAACAAAGTGGCTGGAAGGTGCGGGAGCAGCCCTTCAGCAAAATTGTCGTTAATCCCAATCCCCTCAAGCCGGATAATAAAGTCCAGGTGATTAGCAGTCAAAACGTTATTGCCGAATTACCTGGCAGGCAACCGGAAACCATCCTCTTGGGAGCACATTATGATAGTGCCGGTATTGCTGCGCCTGGGGCTATAGATAATGCTTCAGGGGTGGGGGTATTGCTGGAAATCGCTAGAATTCTCGGCCAACAAAAGCATGATAAGAGCTATCAAATCGTCTTCTTTGGAGCGGAAGAGAATGGTCTGGTTGGCTCCAGTTATTTTGCTGCTCAAAGTGATTTATCCGCCGTTCAATGGATGTTGAATTTAGATATGGTAGGTACACCCTTAGAAATTGATATTGCCGGGAAAAAATCTGCACCACCGGAATTGGTTGGCCAAGTGGTAAAAGTTGCCCGCCAAGAGGGGATTCCCTTTCATATGAGTCGGGATTCCGTTGTTATGACTCGGGACGGGTCCCAAGGTGGAAGCAGTGATTTCAGTCCCTTTCTGGACCAGGGGATTCCCGCCATTGGCATCGGGATTGCCGGTCGTGCCGAAGGTTATTATCATCGCCCGGAAGATCGCATTGAGCAGGTCACCATGCAAAATTTAGAGGCGGTTGGTCAATTTATACCGAAGCTGATTGACTCGATAGTGCTGACGGGAAGTGGACAAAGGACTTGGGATACTTATTATTTACCCTTCCAATTGGGCTCTTTTGTCTTAATTATTCCGACTCTTGCTCTGAGGATTTTCTTCATCCTTGCACTTTTTCTGACAGTCTACTTTATTGCCCGTTGCGTCCGTGGCAAAGATCCGCTTGGTAGGGGCAGTTTCCAAGAATACTTAATTATGGGTTTAGGGATTCCTTTGGTTAGCTTATTAGTTAGCTTTGTGAGTGGTACGGGTGAGCTTCTTTGGCGGTTGGTTAAGGGCAAGGAAATCCTCTGGCAGGCCTATCCGGCAAGCTTTTTAGCACTCCGAGTTATTCTTCTTGGCGGTGGAATGGTATTGGCTTGGGGAATCTTAAGGATAATTCCCAGACCGAAAGGCGGAAAGCTCTACTGGTTAGCAGGCACTGCCATGCTCGCTCTGCTTAGTATTATTTTAGGTCTCTATCGGATCGATTTAGCTTTCTCATTCCTTTTCTTGATATTATGCTTTAATCTACTGCTTTATATCGCAAGCTTTATCCTATTGGTAATTGGTCCTTGCTTTATTTATATAACCCATTGGGAATTGTTAAATTCCCAGCAATGGTCCAGCTTTTATGAGACAGTGCATGCTTATCCATTATTATTTGTGTTATTGTATGGGTTATTGTTTATACCGGTTATCCTTGGCGGCTTATTCATCCTTGAAGAAGGCAAGAGGCCCTGGGAAAAAATGATTAAAAGGCTGGAGCTTCCGGCACTGGTTGCTTGTACTTGTATCATTTTAGGGACGGGATTGCTTCCCAGTTATAATAAGGCCAATCCGCAGCCGGTCAGAGTCCAAAAAATTTGGACTGAAGCCGGGGAAGTAAAACTTGCTTTTGCCGGTTACGATACCCTTCCCCGAAATTTAATCAAGGAACTGGAATCACAGAGTACCCAAATCAGTGAAGATAAGAAAACCTTGGTGATGCAAATTCCCCCTGAAAAAGCACCCTTACAAGCTAAAGTAACCGTCACAGATACAGGTGAACGGCTCTTGAATTTCAATATGTCAATGAAATATGGCCGCGACCCATATTTAGTAAGGATAAAATTAGCAAGTGAAAAGCCTTTTGCCATACGTCAGATGGACGATTTTGTACCGATGGCGAAGCTCCCGCGTAAAGTGACCCTTGAAGGAAAAGAGCAGGGAGGTATTTATTCTCTAACTTTGGAACGGACACCGCCTCATCAAGGCACAATCCAGTGGAAAGTTAAGGCTGATGGAACAATCAAATGCAGTATCGAAGTGGTTTTTCCCGATCAATCTCCGCGCTACCTGATCAAAATACCTCAGGTTTCGCCAAATTATGAAGAAGTATACCAAGACGTTTTTGAATTTTGAGTGGGAAATTTCGTCAGCATAGATTGCTTAAGTCATGAAAGAATAATAGGTGAGGAGGTTGATTTTGATGTACAAAAAAATAGCTGTCGAAGACGGCCTCACCAATGTGGTTCAAGAGTTACATACGGCCGGGTTTCACACCATGCCGCTGGAAGACGAACCATTAAGAAATATAAGTGCAATCGTTGTTAAAGGCGATGGGACGGACATTTTAGCTGAGGAAGCAAGGCTTCATGTTCCGGTAATTCATGCCTCGGGCCGGAGCGCGGAGGAAATTGTCGAAATCCTCAGGGATAGGCTATCTTAAAAGCTGAATGTCTGCGAAAGTATCAGAAAGACTGGATGGAATTAACTCCAGTCTTTCCCCCTGTGGCTGCAAAATATTTTTTTATTATAACCGGAAAGCATTCCATGGTTACTTTTCAATTTTTTGGTTTTGCTCTATAATCTAGGGAGAATTAGTGATGGGGGTAAGACCGTGGAAGGGAAAAAAGAAGAGCATGGTGAAGTCTACAGCAAAATATGTGAGCTTTTACGTCATCATTCCTACAAATTGACCCCGCAAAGGCAAATTATCCTTAAAGCCTTTTTAGAGCATGGGGATCAACATTTGAGTGCGGAAGAAACCTTTATGATGGTTAAACACGATAATCCTGATATCGGTTTAGCTACAGTATATCGTACTTTGGATTTATTGGCAGATTTAGGAATCCTCCATCGCAATGATTTTGGAGACGGTCGCAGCCGTTATGAAGTTAACCAACAAACGAACCATCACCACCACCACTTGATATGCATCAAATGTGGCAAGGTCTTAGGATTTGATGATGATCACCTTGAGTCCATTGAAACAGAAATAGCAAACCGCTACGGCTACCGTGTTATTGACAACGATCTGAAATTTTACGGCTATTGTGAAAAATGCAAGACTACGGTAGACTAAGGCATTTCTTGACTAATATCCGCAATTCTTACCATAACATTCTTGACTCCGGTTGAATGGGAAAGATTCAAAGCGGGATTTGGCGGACGATTTTTGGAATACATTAGAGGGAAAATATTCCAGCTCCTCGAAATATACCCAAAACAGGGTAAAGGAGCGACGCCTATGTTTCCTCTCACTACGGAGAAGAAAGCGATTAGAGAATATTCATGGCTATCACGCTTGGTTAATTCTTCTTGGGTATTAGTAGGTAAAGAAACCAAATCCTTGGAGTATTGTCTTGAACTTTTACAACAGGATTCGGACAAGCCCTTACTCGAAACGGTAAGGCAGGTTATGGACTATCAGGCTTACCAAGAAGCTCGTGATTATTTAGAAGGAATCTGGGGAAGATATCCCGGTAAAGAAAGCGAGATTCAATATTTAATGGCCCGCTGTTACTTGGGTCAGGGGCTAATTCAAGAGGCCCTGGTTTGTATTAATAAAGCCTTAAGTACTGAACCGGAAAAAGTTGAATACCTGGAGCTGCAAGCCGATTGTCTTTTGGAAAAAGGCGATTGGCAGGGCGCTGTAGATTGTCTTAATCAAGCTATACGCACTAATCCTAAAAAAGTGGATAATATTTACCGATCAGGTACAATATATTCTTATCACGGTGAACATGAGGAAGCCTTACGCTGCTTCCAAGGCTGTTGTGAACTTAAGCCCCATAATGCACTTTATTGGGAAATGAAGGGTGAGACTCATCTCCAGCTTGATCAGCCTTCCCAAGCCATCAATAGTTTTGAAAAATCCTTGCGTAATTGCTTTAATCCTGATCTTAAGGCTCGCTTAGCTTATTGTTATGTACAAATCAAAGAACATAAAAAAGGTATTCGCTTATATCGTCAAGTCTTAAAGTATGATCCTAG
>NZ_CEVWNY010000065.1:0-16503 GCF_982384815.1 Desulfitobacterium sp.
GATCCACACCAAATTCTTTTTTAAACTTTAAAAGATCAACACCATCTTTTAGACGTAGTCCGAGTATAATTTGTTCTGTCCTTTGTTCACTTATTGTTAAAAATTCATCCTCTTTACTATCCACCGGAAGTTCCCACGTTAAGAGCATATTCTTATATAAAAGTATATCCTCAAGATTTTTATAACGATGATTTTTCATACGGGATACAGCACCTTGCCCTATCCCTAAATAATCCTTCCCTCGCCAATAGCCAAGATTATGCCGACATTCATAACCGGGAAGCGCATAATTCGATGTCTCGTAATGGCGATATCCCGCTTTACAAAGCATCTCTCTCCCCAAATGATACATCTCGGCTTGCGTATCATCATCAGGCAACTGGGTAATTTGTTTCGTGTTCCTGGCAAGAGGGGTATTCTCTTCAACCATGAGTCCATAGACAGAGATGTGCTCCGGTCGGATCCTTAGAACCTCTTCCAAGGTATTTCGCCAATCCATCAAGGACTGATCCGGCAGACCAAACATCAAATCCAAGTTCAGATTATGAAAACCTGCCTCCCGAATGAGTCCAATCCCCTCCTCTATCTCTTTTTTGCGATGAATACGCCCGATTAGCTTTAAGTGACTATCACTCAATGATTGAACTCCCAAAGAGATGCGATTAATATCCTTTTTCTTTAATATTTCCAATTTTCCTGCCGTCAAGGTTCCTGGATTGGCCTCAATTGTTTTTTCCGCGGAATCTTTAAACCTAAAATTATCATGGATGATACTCAAGAGAGCATCTAACGCTTCCTCATTCAAAGCGGTAGGAGTCCCGCCCCCAAGAAAAAGGCTGGACATCTCCTCTTGGATCTCCTGTTGCCGTAATTCAATCTCGCGGTTTAAACCAGTCAAATAATCCTCTACTTGCAGTTTGTGCAAAGGTACAGAATAGAAAGCACAGTAAGTACATTTTCGAACACAGAAAGGAACATGAACATAAAGTGATGGCATCTCTTTACCCCTTCCTTTAAGAGGGAGTCCCCGAAGTCAGTTTTAGCCCCACAATTCCCGCTACAATAAGCAGTATGCAAAATATCCGAATCAAAAAAGTTATACTTTCCAATATGCCTAGATAAGAAGGAAGCGAACCCCATGTCTCGTTGCACTGCATGATGAGTTCGCTCTCCCTGCTAAATTTTTATGGTTATATTTGGAGAAACATCTCCGGGGCTTTAAGGTAGTTGTCGTCAGAAATTTTACTTTACTTTTCACACTATAAGCTGTAAATCAAAACCCCTGGGTCAACGAAGCCTACTCGTCGATCTTCAGCACTGCCATAAAGGCATCCTGGGGAATCTCTACGCTTCCCACCTGCTTCATGCGCTTTTTACCTTCTTTTTGTTTCTCCAAAAGCTTCCGCTTACGGGAAATATCCCCGCCGTAGCACTTAGCCAATACATCCTTGCGCATGGCTTTGACCGTTTCCCGAGCGACAACCTTTGAGCCGATAACAGCTTGGATAGGCACCTCAAACATCTGCCTCGGGATGATTTCCCTTAATTTTTCCGCTAAGCGGCGACCCCGGGCGTAGGCTTTTTCCTTATGGACAATAAAAGAAAGCGCATCCACCAATTCACCGTTCAACAAAACATCCAGTTTGACCAAATTTGCTGCTTTGTATCCGGCCAATTCATAATCGAGGGAGGCATAACCTTTGGTTCGGGATTTTAGCTGATCAAAATAATCATAGACAATTTCACTTAAGGGTATTTCATAGCTTAAACTAACCCGGTTGGCCGAAAGGTAGTCCATATTGAGATAAAAACCCCGTTTTTCCTGGTTCAACTCCATGATTGCCCCGACGAATTCCGAAGGCACCATAATGGTCGCTTTGACAATGGGCTCTTCAATACTCTCGATCTCATCGACCTTGGGGAGATTGGAAGGGTTGTCC
Source organism: Desulfitobacterium sp. (assembly GCF_982384815.1). Taxonomy (NCBI): domain Bacteria; kingdom Bacillati; phylum Bacillota; class Clostridia; order Eubacteriales; family Desulfitobacteriaceae; genus Desulfitobacterium; species Desulfitobacterium sp. Next base: position 1,941 of record NZ_CEVWNY010000065.1, read on the forward strand.
ACACTTACCATTTCTCCGTCCGTTTTGTTTACCCGGTACACGACACTAGGTGCTGTGGTAATCAAGTCGAGATCATATTCCCGCTCCAAACGTTCCTGGATTACATCCATATGCAAAAGCCCTAAGAAGCCGCAGCGAAAACCGAAGCCAAGGGCACTTGAGGTCTCCGGTTCATAGATCAAGCTGGAATCATTCAAATGCAGCTTTTCCAAAGCTTCTTTTAACCGTTCGTAATCACTGGAGTCTACCGGATAAAGACCGCAGAAGACCATGGGAGTGGCCTTGCGATATCCCGGCAGGGGATAGAGAGCAGGGTTATCCGCATCAGTAATGGTATCTCCTACTTGGGTATCCTTTACGTTCTTAATACTGGCAGCAATATAGCCGACCTGGCCGGCTTTTAACTCATCAACAGTTCTTAGGACTGGAGTAAACATGCCCACTTCCGTCACATCAAAGACCTTGCCTGAAGACATCATTTTGATCTGGGTTCCTTTAGCGACACGCCCCTCCATGACCCTTACATAGGAAATAGCTCCTTTATAAGCATCAAAATAAGAGTCGAAAATTAAGGCCTTCATGGGGGTGCTATCATCTCCCTGAGGCGGGGGAATCTTGGCCACAACGGCTTCAAGAATTTCTTCGATGCCGATTCCGGTTTTTGCCGAAGCTAAAATAGCTTCACCGGCATCTAGTCCTATAACATCCTCAATCTCCTGCTTAACCCGCTCCGGTTCAGCACTAGGCAAGTCAATCTTATTAATAACGGGGATAATCTCCAGATTATTTTCCAAGGCTAAATAGACATTGGCTAGGGTTTGGGCTTCAATCCCCTGAGCAGCATCCACTACCAGCAAGGCCCCTTCACAAGCGGCCAAACTACGGGAAACTTCGTAGGTAAAATCCACATGGCCCGGTGTATCAATTAAATTCAACTCATAAGTCTGACCATCTTTAGCAGGGTATTGTAAACGTACGGTCTGCAATTTAATGGTGATTCCCCGTTCTCTCTCCAGGTCCATATTATCCAGGACTTGGGCTTCCATTTCCCGTTTACTTAGGGCACCGGTATATTCAATCAAACGGTCGGCGAGAGTAGATTTGCCATGATCAATATGAGCAATGATCGAAAAATTTCGTATACGTTGTGAGGCCTGCGCCACAGTTATACCCCTCATTTCGACAAAACTTACAGTATCCCAGAGCAGAAACTTGTCTACAAGGATACAATCTAAATAAATATTATACTGCCTAAACTTTCATAGAGCAAGATTTTAAGTTTTTTCGTTTAATCTTTTTTCAACGTAGTATGCCCTTAGCTCGTCATAAAAGCTGGCCTCAGGCATGACGATAAAGGCGGAGGGAACTTCCCGCGGTCCATAAGGACTGCTGGGCTTATTCTTAACCTCTCCCAGATAAACCAAAGTGGAAGAAGATCCTCCGTCCAGATTTGCCCCGTTGTATGCTCCATGTTCTAAAAGAATATCTTGTACATCCTTCAAGGTAGCACCGATACTTCCGATTTGTCTACCATCGATGACGAGAAAAAGGATGGTACCATCCTGGGTCTGACCTATGGCCGTTCGCGGAGCAATTCCCCAGCCTCCATCCCCAATCTTGATCATCGGCTCGCCATTGACGATAAGGATAGGGCCAAAGGACACCGCATCCCGAATACCTAGCGCTTCAATCTGTTCTAAGGTATAGCGGCCAAGGACCAGCACATCATTTTTATCCAAGCCGATCAGATTATAACTCTCAAGATTATCCTTATGGATAATTTCGCCGCCGGTAATTAAAATCCCGGTAGGAGTACCTCCATAGCTGACACCCCCTGGATCAGAAAAGCCCCCGGCATTGATCCCGGCCACAGCATGATTATTCTCGACAAATTCGGTAACTTTTAATCCCCGATTCCCTAATTGATCCGTAGCAACCAAGCGTACCCGCTGGGGATTGCCGATTTTCAACAAGTAACCCTTATACCCCTTCCCGGTGATCTCGACATACTCCAGGGGAGGTTTTTCATTAATGGTTGGCTTGATTACTGTTACTGCTTTCTCATCTGTATTCACAGTCGGCTCCGGCACTCTGTTTTTTTCCATAATCCTCTCAACTTCTTCTTCACTAACAAACCAATAGGCCAAATATTGATGAGTATAGGTGGTCATAGCGGTCGTAACATAAAGTTCCTTAAGTTCCACAAAGGGTCCGTGAAAAATCAAGGCAAAGGCCGTTCCTAGGGCAAAGATGCAAAAGCTAAAGAAAACCAACAGTATCTTTAAAAAGGTTCTTAACCCTCCGCCTTTTCTTTGCCTTGCAGGTTTTTCATATTCCGTACTCATTCAAAACACCCCCATAAAGAAAACTTGGCTTGCGTTAAGCCTCAAGCGCAGGCGGAAGCCTTAGTTGCTCTTATGCGCCCGCAGACTTATACTTTCTAAATAAGCCAAAAAAGAAGAAGCAAAACCTTGCTCCTTCCTAATTTTTATGTGCCGGTTTTAAAATTAGACCTTCCTTAATGGTGCTATTCTGCTCTGGAAAAAGATCCTTCGCACATGCTCAGGATGACACACATGTCATACTGAACGCAGTGAAGTATCTTGACCCAAGTAATCTTTCACCCTTTATTAAAACGCTTCTGCACAAGTCCAATGGTCTGTTCGAATTCTTCCATACCCATTATCTTAGTAATTGCGGCAAAAATAATCCCACCCATTGCCGTTCCTATGATCAAGACAAAGATAGAAGCTAATTTGCCTACTCCCACGACAAAGGTCAACCACTGACCCCCAAACCAAACTACGATTCCCATAATCCCGGAGGCGACCAGAGTCTTGAGAGTGGTCCTGAGCATTCTCCAGCCATCGATATACCTGAGGCGTTTGCGCAAAAGGTGAAGGAGCAAAATCATATTTAGCACAGCCGCCAAAGAGGTAGCGAAGGCTAAGCCGCCGCTTTGGAGGGGTTTGACCAAGAGAAACATAAAGGCCACATTGGCTAACATGGAAATGATGCCGATAATGACCGGAGTCCAGGTGTCCTGAAGAGCGTAAAACATCCGCGGTAAAATCTGAATCACGGACTGAGCAGAGATCCCTACAGCAAAATAGAAAAGCGGAATCGCCGTAGCTAAAGTGTCTTCAGGTGTAAAGGCCCCATGTTCAAATAATACCCGAATTAAGGGAAAGCGTAAAGCTATCATTCCCACCGAAACAGGGAGGGTAATAAAGATAACCATCCGCACTGCACTTGATGAGGTCTGGACAAATTCCCGCCACTTCTTAAGGGCCGCATGTTCATTTAAGGTTGGGAACACCGCTACCGCAATGGCTAGAGCAAAAATCCCCACCGGCAGCTAGAATAATCGATAAGAATACCATATAGCAGTGAGACTTCCTTCAATAAGGTGAGACCCTAGGTTGGAGTTCACTACTACCTGAATCTGATTTAGGGTGTAGCTAAGAATAATTGGAACCGCTAAGACCGCGATCCGCCGAACCCCCGGATGCCGCCAATCGATAATCGGGTAATAACGCAGGCCTTGGCGGCGTAAAGCGGGAACCTGAACAAGAAAGTTTAAGAGTGCCCCTACAACTACCCCGATAGCAAAGCCGGAGATGGTTCCCGGATCATCGGGACGAGCAAGAATTACTCCGAAGAAAATAACACTGGCGTTGTAAATTACCGTTCCTAAAGCACTGGGCCAAAAGATCTTATAGGAATTTAAAATTCCCATAGTAATCCCGCTTAAAGCCAGAAGCAACGGCTGAATCAGAATAATCCTGGTCAGATGAACAGTTAAAGCTTGATTTTCTGCGGAAAAGCCCGGAACCTGCAAGCGGATAAAATGGGGGGTAAAGATAAGAGCTAAAATCACAAGGATACTCAAAAGGAGAATAATTAAATTGATAAAGGAGCTGGCAACCCGCCAACCTTCCTCTTCCTTGCCTTTGTGGATATATTCCGAAAAGACAGGAATAAAGGCAGAGCTCAATACTCCGCCTACTAAAAGCCAATAAATTAAATCGGGAAGGATGAATGCCGTTTGATAAGCATCGGTTACTCCCGTTTTTCCGTAAAAATTCGCCATCAAGGACTCTCTTAAAAAACCCAGAATCCTTGAAGCTAACTGAGTTAGCATTAAGAGCCCGGCTGCCATTGCTACCGTCCGCTTACCCGACATAAACTCGTCCCCTTCGATCCTCATCCATGATGCTAAAATGCCTATGCTAACGAATTATATCATTTTTCTCTCATCCAGTCAGCTAAAACCTTGCCAAGCACCTCGGCAGACCCCTTGGCCTCTTCAAAGGTATTAAATTGGCTGCCGATCTCCAAGATAATTGCCCCATCCAGAAGATGCTGATTATAACGGGCATCAGAAGCATAGTTTATGCCGGTAATAAAAAAGCCCGGATATTCTTTTTCGGCGAAAGCAATGAGATCTTTAGCAATTGCCTCATTCTTTTCCCAATGAGGGTTTTTCCGACCAATAACAATCATCACTCGTCCAACCTCTTTCCCATTGACCGTAACTGTGGATTTATTAACTCCTGGTGGTAAGCCATCCCGGTGCACATCCAAAAGCAGTTTCATCGAGGGATAATTTTTAACCAAAGCCGCAGCTGTATATATAGATTTACTATAAGCCTTGTTAAAATCGTCCAACTCATGAGCGTCTTTTGCATGTACTGCCCGAATGCCATTTTCCTCCAGACTTTCTTTTAACTTTTCACCCACACCAATAATCTCTCCATTTCCGTCTTTATCCCGTTCTTCGCCTCCATCTCCCATATAACTCTCAGCATTATGGGTATGGTAAATACCTACCAACACCTCGTCATCCAAGGGCACGACAGGCTTCTCAATCTCTTCTTGTCCGTTGGAAGGTTTAGGGGGAATTTCTTGCAGCTCGGGTATTTCTCCCTCATATTCCGGGTCTCCAGGATTATATGCCCAGCCGATCCAGGCCGGTCCTTCCGGAGGTGGAGTAAAATAGCTGAAAAAATAGGTGCGGGCGTCAGCGATATTCACGCCGGTCAATAAATACGTCCCCATAGCCACTCCCTGGGATCTAACCTGACTAAGATGTTCCCTTTGCGGCTGAGAATACCCCGGAATTCCTTCTAATAATATGGCTTCAAAAGGGAAGCTTTGCTGAGATAATACTCGAACCAATTGTCTCGAGGTACCTTTTTCCAAAGCATAAGTAAATAAACCAAGGAAAAGAAGGGTCAGCAGGATAAATAAAAAAATACGGGCCCACCGGGATGAAGGCCAAAGGCTAAACTTCCACTTCTTTGGCGAATATATTTCTTCCTTTAACAAAAGACTTGTCCCCCTTTCCTTCTTTACTAAGGAATATGAGGGACAAGTCCTTCTTAGAACACTACTTTATTGAGAGTGCCCCGGAAAAGATTCTTCACCGCGTTCAGAATGACCCGACTTTTGGCCTTTTGTCATATTGAGTGATGAGCGAAGTATTTTCGTGGTGCCGATGGTTAACGTAATTCGGTGGGCACAAAAGCATCCACAATTCCTATGACCAGGGAAGCAAGTAAGGCACCTAGGATGCTTACCCGGATGGAGCCGGGAACAATAAATTGACTGACATAAATAACAACCGCTGAGACTAAAAAGCCGACAACTCCACGATGCATACGCGTGATCTTATCTCTGCCAAAGGCAAGTTCTACAACATAGCCTAATACCGCAATTACTACGGCCGCGATAAGTGCCCCTGTAAATCCGGCAACTTGGAGACCCGGCACGATGTAACTGACCAAAAGAAGAACTACAGCGGAGACGAGAAAGCGTACTATCATTCCTAACATATGTGTTTTCCTCCATTCCAATTGTTATTGATTGGCTGATTGCCTAACTCATAATATAGTCTGAACAACTTTAATAAATATTATTTATCTCAGATAAAACCTTGTAAAATTTAGGATTCAATGTTAAAATAGTCTTTGCGTAATCTGATAGGAAGATTCGATCCAAAGGGGGTGACCAAAAGTGCCTAATATTAAGTCCGCAATCAAAAGAGTTGAGATCGCCAAAGCCCGTACTATTAAAAATGCGGCTGCAAAATCAACTTTACGCACAACGATTCGTCGTTTTGAAGAATCTCTTAGCACGGACGCCGAAACCGCAAAAACTGCGTTAAATAAAGCTACCCGCGCTTTGGATAAAGCTTCTTCCAAAGGTTTAGTGCATAAAAACATGGCTGCCCGTAAGAAATCCCGCTTAACCAAACGTTTCGCGAAGCAATTTTCACAAGTGGGCTAAGTCTTGTTTCCAACACAATAAAAGAACGACATAAAAGAGAGCAGCGCTGCTGCTCTCTTTTTATTCGGTCTTGAAACAGGGGGACAGGTACACTGTTTCAATTATTTTATTTCACAAAACTTCGTCACCATCAGCTCCAACAAAAACTCCGGCTCCCCTTTTCCGGTCTTAATGGCAACATCGGTCTCCAAACACTCCTGCAGGGCCCAAGCTAGTTGTTCCCAGGTTAAGCGAGCTGATTTTTGCCAAATTTTTTGGGCTTCAAAGGGCTTAATGCCTAAAAGACGAGGAGCTTCTTCGATGCCTTTACCCTGTTGCCGCATGGACCTAGCCCCTAGCAGCAAGCGAACTTGTCGGGATAGTAAGGTCAGAACTTTCAGGGGATGTTCTTGGTGCAGGACCTGGTGCAGCTTTTGCACAGCTTCCTTTGTACTACGGGCGGCCACCGCATCCAAAAGTTCAAAGACAGTGGCCTCCACCGCTTGGGGAACAAGCATCTGCACAGCTTCGGCACTGATTTCACGACCTTCCACATACAAGGCCAGTTTGTCTAACTCCTGGCTTAAGATCCCCACCTGATGTCCACCCCATTCTAAGAAGAGGGACTTAACCGGGGATTTCATGGTCTTGTTTCGCTGAGCTAATTCCCGATCCAGCCAGATCAGCCAGTCTTGCTGCCGCTTAGGACCGCCAAATTCTAGGATTACCCCGATTTTCTCAATAGCCTTATAAAACTTCCGCCCCCGGTTCACATTTTGGGCGAGGAAAACCAAACAAGTCCCGGGGTTGGGACTTTCAAAATAAGCATAAAAAGGCTCCAAAGTATCCCCTTGGCCGTCTTGAAAGTAAGGAATATCTTCCACAATAATTAATTTCCTACCAAAAAAGGATATGGTATTAGCAATTTCCACGACCTGTTGCGGAGTTGTACTTTTCCCTGATAGTACTTCGATACCGCTGCCCGAAGAGTCTTCAGCGAGAAAACTATTCTTTAGTAAATTTAATGCCCCTTGGATTAAAAAACGCTCCTCCCCATACCAAAGATTCACGGGAGGAATTTCATTCTTAGCGATACTTTGTTGAACTTGGTCTATTTCCCACATACTTGACCCTCCTACTTCCTTATTTTAGCCGAGCAAGGATAAAAAGCAAAGAAAAAACCCCTCCAAGAATGAAGGGGCAAAAGAAAGAGGAGGAGAAAAGAGATGTTCCTTCCTATTCTTACCACACATAAAAACTTTATACCTCATTCAGGTATATTTTTTTAACTTTTTTAATAATAAAGTTTGAGCTTTAATGCCTTCCGGTAATAACCTCCATAATTACCCCATCTAAATTCACTTCAATGGTCCCATGTTCATCTGTACGAAAAACCGGAACCCGACGCTCTTCCCAATAGCGAAGAACCTGTGGACTGGGATGGCCAAAGGAATTCTTCCCTACCGGAATGATTACCCCTTGAGGGTTGATCCTGTCCAACATATCCGTCATCAACGAGTATCGACTGCCATGGTGTGGTACCTTAAATAGATCCGCATCATAGAATTGCCCCGAACGAAAAAGTTCTTCCATAGCCTCCTCTTCAATATCCCCGGTTAACAGTACACTTTGACCGCTCTTATTCTCCAGACGTAAGATCAAGGAATTATTGTTTTGATCGGATTTTGTCCCCGACAAAACTCTCCCCGGTGCCAATACGGTAAGGGTGGTTTCTTTATCTATAACTAATCTATCCCCTTTTGTCAGTTTTTCTACCTCAACGTTTTCTAAACTCCTGACCAGTTCTAAGTCAAGCCCTCTCTCTCCCCATCCATTCCACTGACCACTCTCCGTCTGCCCATCAGCAATGGCAGCGAGGCTTAACCAATCCAGTCCATCTTCAGGAATACCAACCCAATCCACCGGGATTGTCTTCAGAACTGTGGCAGCCCCACCGACATGATCAGCATGGGGATGGGTCAAGATAAGAGCATCCAAATGTCTTATTCCCTGGTTAAGTAGATAAGGGACAATAATCCGCTCCCCTGCATCGAACCGTTCCGTCTTTGGCCCGGTATCCACCATAATGCGCCTTCCCTTCGGCGTCTCAATCAGAACGCAATCGCCCTGCCCTACATCAATAAAAGTTACTTGAAGAACTCCCGGTATGTTCCAAGGGCTCCAAAGCAGAAGAAGCAGGAGAAGAGCGATCAGAACTCTCTCCCCTTTGATTCCCAAACTGCTTCGTAAGAGTTTAAAGTCACTTTGCCCTTCTTTGCTTTCCGCTTCTGCACGTTTAGTCTTTGGAGTTTCGTCCTTAAATTTGAACTCTAACTTTTCCGGTTTGCCTTTAGTCAGGGCTAAAACAATTCCCATGCAGGGATTTAAATTACGACTTAGGTTTCCTACCCATACTTTAACTACAAAACTCGCTCGTTCCTTACCGACCAGAAATACAGTGATTCCACCATACCAACTAAGCCAAAAAAGCGCCCCGGGATTAACCACCCAAACATCCGCCCATGGCAGCCTAGCTAATTGGGAAAGAACTTCACTTACCCAGGAAAGAAGCCAAAGGCTTACTTGAAAAAGCGGAAGTGCAATGTGAGGAAAGAAGGATAAGGCGGCTCCGATGATTCCCAGTTCAAAGATAATGCCCAGGATAGATAGCACGAGGATATTGGCACAAAGCCCAATAATTGATAACCTGTGGAAGGCACTAATTAGCAGGGGTAAGGTAGCGATTTGGGCCGCTGAAGTCATGGAAACCGCATTCTTAATGCTCTTTGGCCACCTTCTTAGCCACTTCACTTTCTCCAATAACGGGCTAAGGACAAGAATACCCCAAGTGGCCATAAAAGAAAGCTGAAAACCAATATCTTTAAGGATCAACGGCTGCCAAAGGAATAGGAAAAAGCCCGCCAAAAAAAGACCTCGCAGACCATTTCCTCTTCCTTTACCCAGCCTTCCTAATAAGATTAAGGCGGCCATCACCGTGGCCCGCAGGATCGGTGGATTGCCGTCGCAAAGAATGGCATAAAAAATTATGATGGGAATAGTAATTCCCACTCGTAGAGGGCGAGGTAAAAAGAACAAACCTCCCCAGCATAACAAGAGCAAAAAGGCAACATTAGAGCCTGAGGCAGAAAAAACATGGTAGACCCCGGTAATCCGGTAACGTTCTAATTCTTCCTCCGGAACCCGGCTGGTATCCCCAAAAAGAATCCCCTCCAAAAGACCGACCTGTGCCTGGGGGTAGCTAGCAAGCAGTTTTTGCACACGCTCCCGGAGCTGCCAGCTAAGGGGAGCATCACCTATAGCTATAATACTTGCTTCACCCTGGGCGGTTATGCCGCCGCTAAGGCCGCGGACAGCATAATATAAGGGCAAATCAAATTGCCCTGGGGTCCCCGGAGGTTTAGGCCGGTCGATTTTACCCGTGAACCCGATCAAGTCCCCCGGTTGCACCATATCCCACCCTGCAGGCAGATCTCCCTCTGAATTTCGATAAGCCCGTAGCCGATATTTCTTTTTAATGAAATCTTCTGAGCCAGGAAAATTACCGGTGATTTCAACAGGTTCGAGGATCTGAAATACTCCTACCGCTCCCTCATCATTCACAGACCAATCCTTAAGCTCGCCTACTATCTTAATTTGGTCGATTGTAAGGGGAGTTGCTAATTCAGCTCTCCCCATCTGCCCGTAAACAAAACCCACAACTATGCTTAAACATAGAATAAAAATTGATCTTTTTCGGCCCGGACCAAAAAAATCCCGAGGTTGCCACAGCCGAACGCGGAAGGTCACCAATAGAAAAATCCCCAGAACAAGCCACCACATTGATTCTGGGGTATAAACACCGACTAAACCGCCTGCAAGCAGGCAAGCTAAACGTCTAAGCCAAAAATCCTTCATGGCCCCACCGTTACCATCGGAGCCATTTTCTGATAGGTCTTATCGCCGATTCCGGAAACCTTCTTTAAATCCTCCGGATAGCTAAAAGGTCCATGCTCCAGCCGATACTGAATAATCCGCTCGGCCAAAGCGGGCCCGATTCCCGGTAGTTTATCTAACTCTGCTGCATCTGCAGTGTTGATATTGATTAAGTTAGTAGAGATCTGGGCCGGATATTGGGCATAGACTTGAGGGCTTGTACTAGGATCTTGATTAGTATTTGGATTAGGAAGGGCTCCTTGTGCCCCATTGACGTTTCCCGACGGACCTTGAACCTGACCCACCTGGGGGACCGGTTGGGGCACCGGCTGATATGGCACCATGATCTTTTGACCGTCCTTAAGCCTTTCCGCTGGGTTAACCTGGTCAATATTAGCCTCCGGCAAAGGATTTGCTTGTTTCAAAGCATCATCCAGCCTGGCATCAATGGGGAGATGAACTAGCCCCGGCTTTGCCACGGCACCGGAAACATAGACGATTATTTCCCGACTTTGGCCGGCTTTCTCGACAGCTAGGGAATTATTATGAGGAAGGATAAACCTCCAAATAGCTGCCACAAGCAGCACACCTAAGATTCCCCACCAAACATAATTGAGTTTCCGCTCCAATAAAATCACCCCATGTTCCCCGAGAATCAACGCTATCTCGAGGGTAATATGGGGTTTTTCTCCTTATTCCCTGTCAATTCCTCTCTCGAATTTGGGCAAAGTTTGTCGATTTAGCTGAAGTGATGCTTTCCTCCTAGAATACACAGTATTCCATAGCCAATATAAAGCATGCCGAAAATCCCATAAAGTACACTCGCACTTTTCACACCTGTTATCAAGATTCCGAACATTCCACTCCCCGCCGCAATTCCAAAGTCCAATGCATTTTGCTGCAAGGAAAAAGCTGAGGTGTGCTCATTCGAAGCTACCTTTTCCGTAAGCCATGCCATAAGCACTGCTGTACAGCCATAATAACCAAACCCTGAAAGGACCGCCGCAGGGTAGAACACCATGGTCACCTGTGGAAGAAGGGCAAATAAAAGTATACCGCTTCCCAAGGTGAAAAGAGCACACACGGACATGGGCAAACGACCAAGGCGATCGGAAAGGAAACCAAGAACTCCGTTGGCGATCATCCCGCCGCAGGAAAAAGCGGTAAAAAATAAGCCGGCATTCCTAATCATAGTACTGGCGACTATGTAAGGCGTTGCAAAAGACATGTAAAACCCATAACTAAGAGCTACCACAAAGGTCGTTCCAATAATGAAGGGACATCTTTTCAAAACAGGCAGAAAATTAATTCTTTGACTTAGGGGCATTTTCTTTTCACTTGGAATTCCTTCCTTTGGCCCAATCACCTTTTCCGAAATAAAACAAAGCGCCCCCATACCTCCAAAAGCCAATAAAGTCATACTCCGCAAAAATAAGGGGTACCCATAGATTCTAATCACATAAAATGCCAGAAAAGGTCCTACAAGCAAGGATAGGGAGGATGTCATCCTTAACACACCCAAGGTAGTTCCCCTTCGCCCCTTACCTGCACAGGCGGCCGCTGTCGCTGAAGCAGCAGGGAAATAAGAAGCCAACCCTACAGCCTGAACCGAACGCAAAATAATAACCTGCCAGATATCCACTGCATAAACCAGCACTATCGACGCAAGCAAAAAAGCCCCACTTCCTATGAACATCACTAAACGCCTGCTATAGGCATCTGCTAAGGGGCCAAAAAAGAAGCGCAGGATAATCGCGGTGACTAAAAAAATCGTCCCTTGAAGACCGGCAATAATATCCGTTCCGCCCATACTGGTCAGCAGAAGAGGAGTCGCCACCATAAAAATATTATTGTAAGTATAGATAAAGAAAGCGGATATCAGAAGAACTACAAAATCTTTAACTTTTCCTTCTCGCCATTCAACACCGCCCATGGGTTCATCTCCCTTCATTGGGAATACAACGTCTCCCGCCACCCTCTACATGGAGTATTGCTTCAGCCCCTTTAGATTGATGACTGTAAGGCTACCTCTTTGCTTACGAATCAGTTTTTCCTTGTTGAACGTGGATATGGCGTTGGATACACTGTTGCGGCAGGCCCCAATCATAGCAGCTAATTCCTCGTTATTGAAAGGAATGACCACTTCATTCCTTTCATTCGGAGGATATTCCTCAGCCAAAAGTACAAATAGGGCAGCCAATCGTTCTGCTGTATTGTACATTGAAATATTAACAATTTCCTCCGCCTCTACAGCCATATGGTGAAAGATATAACTTGTTAGAGCAGATAAATACTGAGGATTGCTCAGGATAAAATCGTAAAGGAGAGAGAATTCCATGGCGTAAAGCTTTGTAGGCAACATGGCCGTAGCTGTTGTAATGGTTAATTTTTCTTTTGATAGACTTTGAAAACCCGCCATAGAGCCGTTAGTATAGTAGAATAACACCTTTTCTTTTCCATCTTTGGTGACGATATGGAGCTTTATCATACCGCTTTCAATGAGATAGCAGTAGGGATGTTCTTCATTTTCATGCCACAGAATTTCTCCCTTTTGTAAATGACGAACAGTGCAAGGTACAAGCTGTTGTGCAAAAATCCCCCGAATGCTTGGACATAAATCCTCATCCTTTAAAAACTGTTGCATTATTTTAGCCATGTGATTCTCCCCTCCATCCTTAGCACAAAAGAAGTGATCTGACTCCATCTTACCATCATAGGGCTAATAAGCAAGATAAGCCAAACCATAGGTAAGACCATGGTTGGGCGTCACTAAAGAATGTTGTCGTGTGGAAGCGGAGGCTTACGCCTCAGCTTCCACATACTTATTGATACTCTATGGATCCGCGCATTCACTCATTACTCTGCTTAGAGATGTACTCCCTGCATGAAGAACAGTAACCGGGAGAATACTTCTCCGATCAGTACACAGACCGAGAAGGACCAAGCAGCATTTTTACCTGTAAATTTGCCTGTCCAGGCTAAATAAGCAATAACGGCCGGCGCTAAAAGGCCTACTCCCCAACGGAAGACATCCATTCCTAAGGTTGTCGGCAATGTGACATCAAGGACCCCGATTCTCAGATGTATAGCAAAGGCCACTGTGGCAATAATTTGCAAAAACACCGCAACCAGTGCAACAGACGCCATCCTCTTTTCAGAATCCTTCTCCCCCAGTTGGGCACTAATCAAGTACATTCCAGCAGCTCCCAACAAAATAGCACTGCCAAAATAGTAGACGATGGTGACTCCACTGCTCCAGGCAGGAAAGCCGGAAGCCCTGACATAGACCATGGAACATACCAAAAGCAGCCCACAAGAGACTATCCCACCTATAATGTAGAGTCCCTTAGGAATCTTCTTCCCTTGATAAGCCAAAATGACAGCAATAAGCAAAATGACCCCTAAAGCTATCGACCAAAGACCTTCCTGAGCAATCATCGACCCCGGATTGCGAAAAGCGTTAAGAAAACGAACAGGTTTCCCCAAATGAGTAGCAGAGGCCAGCATGGCAACACCCAAACAGATGAGAAGTACGCTTAACACTTTGAAGGATACCTTTTGCTGAGTTTCAGAAGGACCCCCATTCATCTGCCAAAGGACAAAATAAATAAAGGTTCCCGTACACAAGCCAATACACAGGGTAAAAACGATTAAAGAAAGATTAAGTTCCGCCATAGTTACACCTCCTACACATAGTAGACAGAAGGAACTGTCCCTAAATTCGGCATGAGTGGCTGAGCATGTTTGGCAGCAATAAGGCCTGAAATCTTACTATGAGGATCACTGATTTCACCAAAGATCCTGGCCTCTGCGGGACAGGCTTCAACACAATAGGGTTTTTCACCCTTCGCCAACAGCTCATGACAAAACGTACATTTGCTCATAACTTTTTTCTCGGTATCTAATTTAGGGGCATTGTAAGGGCATACCCAAGTACAATATTGACAGCCGATGCAAACCTCCTGATTCACTGACACGATGCCGTTTTCATCTTTGTGCATCGCTCCTGTAGGACAATTTTTTACACAAGCCGGATCGGCGCAATGATTGCATAAACGAGGACGAAAGGCAAGAACAGGGTTAGGATATTTTCCTGTGGGTTGGTACATGACTTTACTTCCGATGGTTTCTACCCTACCCCAATACACTTCCCCCGGTATCTGGTAGTTGATTTTACAGGATATAACACAGGTTTGGCAGCCTATACACCTTGTGGTATCAATGACCATACCATATTGTTTTTTCGACATATCTCACTCCTCCTTACGCTTTCTCTACTTCAACCAGTACATCGTAAAAGGCAGAGTTCGTCTGGCTGATAAATTCTTCTACAGGATTAATCGTAAAATGGGTTAGGTTC
>NZ_CEVWNY010000066.1:0-16365 GCF_982384815.1 Desulfitobacterium sp.
AGGTTCTGCATATTTCCTTCAATGTATTGCTCCGGTGTCCAACCGTTCGGTATGGCAGTGATTCCCGGCGCAATTCCTTCGGTAACAAATGCCTTGACAACGCAATAGCCCCGATCGTTATACACCTTAACCTTATCCCCATGGGCAATACCCCGAGCCTGAGCATCCACAGAATTAATCTGAATTTCCGGTTCAGAGGATACAACTTTTAATGCCGGATAGAGCATTTGCTGGGTATGAACATTTAAGCGATCATGGTAATTGATGAGTACCAAGGGATATTTCTTGCCTAATTCTCCTTGCGGATCTTCTAACATCCTGGTATAGGTTGGTACTTCTTGTCCGTATGACTTTAATCTTTCCGTGTAGAACTCGAATTTTCCAGTAGGAGTCTTATACTTTTGGTCCTTAAAGGCATATACCGCATCAAAAATACCATCGGAACGAGTGAAAATTCCCTCTTTCACCCAGGTGTCCCAATCAAAAGCTGCAAAGGCCGGATGTTCTGAGGTCATGAAGGTGCGAACCCATTCCTCATCGGTTTTATTCCAGAGATGGCCCAGGCCAATTCGTTTAGCGACCTCAGTACAGATCTCACAATCGGATTTGCTTTCACCCATCGTTTCGATGGCTGGTTGATCAAGCATAACCCAAGGTGAGCGAACCAGAATATCCCAAACCTCCCAGTGGGTTTTTCCTGGTAAAACCAAATCCACATGCTTTGCCGTCCAGGTCCAGAAGGGGTCCACATAAACAATAAATGGCACCTTAGGCAATATGTCCTTAATGACACGATTAGCATCAGGGGATTGATTGACAAAGTTAGATACTCCTATCCAAAGGAATTTTACCTCGTCATTTTCAATCATATTATAGAGCTGCGAACTTTTTTTCTCGATAAAGGTAGCATCCCCCGTATTGGACCACTCGGCAAAGTTAAAGTCTGGGACAGTAACACCGGGAATAGGATTGATGGAAGAGGTACCACCCATATGGGACGCCCCGCCACCGGAAATTCCGATATAACCCGCCACAGCGGCTAAGGTAGCCACTGTCCGGAAAGGAGCAAATGAGTTATAAACCCTCTGCATCCCCTGACCCATACGAATTCCTGCAGGTTTCATGGTGGCATACTCGTAGGCAAGCTGCTCCACCACTTCTTCCTCCAGTCCACAGATTTCCGCAGTGACTGGAATGGAATATTTAGCTGCTTCCTTCGTCAAATCCACAAAGGAAGGATGACATTTTACCCCATCAGCTGTTACATACTCCCCTGTTAAAGCCGGGTTGGCCCCTGCTGTTCCAGCAGGTACAATACGCTGGGTGTTTTCATCCCAGACAACATAGCTATCATTTAAGCGAAGGTACTGACCATCATCGTTTTTCACGAGGAGAGGTCCGCAGCTATTCGCTTTCAACCAAGCCTTGTCGTGTAAGTCACGGGAAATCATATAATTCATCATGCCTAAGGCCAATGCCGGGTCCGTTTGGGGGCGAATAGGAATCCATTGATCAGCAACGGCTGCACTACTGCATTGACGCGGATCAATGACAATCACCTTGGCTCCATTTTCCCGGGCTTTGATGATATAACGCATTTCACTCGTGTGGGTGTCCGCAACATTACGTCCCCACAGAATAATAAGCTTGGAATTCATGTAATCTCGTGTATCATGACCGCCGCGGGCCTGCCCAAAAACCAGATTCATCCCCATACTGGCACCATGGTCTCCCATTAACCCTTCTGTGCTGTAAGTCGTTCCCCCAAAAGTGGCACCCAATCGGGTCGTCGACTCCCAAGCCAGCTTCGCCAAGTTCCCCGACATGGTAAAGAAAGAAGCAGCATGAGCACCGTATTGTTCTTTTGTCTCCTTAAGCTTCGTGGCAATGAGTTCAAAGGCTTCATCCCAACTAATGCGTTCGAATTTTCCTTCTCCCCGCTCTCCCACACGTTTCATGGGATAGAGCACCCGCTGGGTTGGATCCTGCAGACG
The DNA here is from genome assembly GCF_982384815.1 of Desulfitobacterium sp. Taxonomy (NCBI): domain Bacteria; kingdom Bacillati; phylum Bacillota; class Clostridia; order Eubacteriales; family Desulfitobacteriaceae; genus Desulfitobacterium; species Desulfitobacterium sp. The sequence continues at coordinate 1,995 of NZ_CEVWNY010000066.1, forward strand.
CTGGGCATAACTCATCGAGCGCAGACAAGCATTGGGATAATCATCTCGTCCCGGCAAAGGCCCAGGCGTAACGGCCACGATCTTGCCATTTTTAATATGGCCTTTCAGATGACATCGTGAAGTACAGTTTACTGTACAGCAACTGTGAATGAACTTGACAGGCTCCCCATCCTGGGCTGCTTTGGCGGCCATGGTTGGAGCTCCAAGGGCGCCTGCCATACCTAAGGAGCCGGTGACCGTGATAGCACCTACTCCCTTGAGGAAGGTACGACGGGAAATTTTCGTCATCACAATACTTTTGCCAAACTTTTTCATGTTTTTCCTCCTTTCATTTTGCAACCGATTGTCTATATCTACCATAGCATTGCTTCTTGTTCTTTTCTGCACAAAATTGGGCATATGGTGAAAAGATTTACAAGCTTCCGCCTAACCCAAACCATAATTTCCATCCATCGGCAATGGCGTCAAGCAGCATGAAAGTCTGATCGTAAAATAAAAAACAAAGGACAGGCCCTTCGTTTCAACAAACGAAAACCTGTCCTCACAGTTAACTTTTTAACTTACTTCACAACTACATTAACTAACTTACCGGGCACAGTAACCACCTTCATAATCTGCTTCCCTTGAGTCCATTCAGGCAACTTGGGCAACTGACGCACGAGGGCTTCCAATTCTTCGGCAGAAACTTGGGCCGGTACCTGGATGCGGTCACGGACCTTACCGTTGACTTGAAGCACAACGGTTACTTCATCTTGGACGAGGGCCGTTTCATCAACCTGGGGCCACTCCAAGCTATGGATGCTTTCTTCATGACCCAGTTCACTCCAGATCTCTTCCGTAATATGAGGAGCAAAGGGTGACAGTAAGACAAGAATGCTTTCCAAGGCTTCACCGGCTACAGCATGATTAGCGTTGGGCTGCTCTTTATAGAGGTAAAGGGCATTTACTAACTCCATAATGGCACTGACAGCAGTGTTAAAGTTAAAACGGGCACCGATATCGGAAGTTACCCTTTGAATCGCTTGGTGAGTATGGCGGCGCATATCCTTGGCGGCCTTGTCCAGCTCGCCAAAATTACCCTTCTTGGAAGGGGCACCCTCTTCAGAAGTATTTCCTTTCAGAACCTCCTCATATTGAGCCGCTAAACGCCAAACCCGGTTCAGGAAGCGGAAACAACCCTCTACCCCTTGATCGCTCCACTCCAAATCCCGCTCCGGGGGAGCAGCAAACAGGATAAAGAGGCGGGCGGTATCTGCACCATATTTGGAGATGATTTCCTCGGGACTCACGATATTACCCTTGGATTTAGACATTTTGGCACCGCCTAGACAAACCATCCCTTGGGTCAAAAGGTTAGCGAAGGGCTCATCCACTTTGAGGTAGCCAAAATCCCGCAAAGCCTTAGTGAAGAACCGGGAATACAGCAAGTGAAGAATAGCGTGCTCCACCCCACCTACATATTGGTCCACATTCATCCATTGCTCTCCGGCTTGCTTTGAGAAAGGCAGGGTGTCATTTTTAGGATCAGTATAGCGGAGGAAGTACCAGGAGGAACACATAAAGGTGTCCATGGTATCGGTCTCCCGGCGAGCTTGACCACCGCAGGTCGGACAAGTAGTTTGTTTAAAACTTTCCGAGGTAGTAAGAGGGTTTTCTCCAGCTTTAAAGGCTACATCATCAGGAAGCATAACCGGCAGCTGATCTTGGGGAACGGGAACAATGCCGCAATGATCACAATAAACCATGGGAATCGGTGCACCCCAATAACGCTGACGAGAAATCAGCCAGTCCCGCAGACGGAAGTTCACTTTCCGTTCGCCAAAACCATTCCGCTCAGCCTTTTCGGACATTTTCTCCCAAGCATCCATATTCTTTAGACCATCATATTCCCCGGAATTAACCATAATTCCCTCACCAACGAAAGCCGCCTTTAAAGGAGCGTCTTTTTCATCAGCCGGTGTACCCTCGGGCAGGATAACCGTTTTTATCGGAAGTTGATATTTGGTGGCGAACTCAAAATCCCGCTCATCATGAGCCGGAACACCCATCACCGCTCCTGTCCCATATTCCAATAGCACATAGTTAGCGATCCAGATGGGTACTTTTTCCCCGCTGTAAGGATTAATGCAATATGCCCCGGTAAACAAGCCTTCCTTTTCCGTCTCTGTGGAAGTCCGGGCGATCTCATTCAGTCCCTTCATCTTATTGATGAAGGCCTGAACCTCTTGTTCATATTCTGTTCCCACGATCAATTCCCGAACCAAAGGATGCTCCGGAGCTAAGACCACATAGCTTACCCCATAAATCGTATCCACACGAGTTGTATAAACCCGGATTTTGTCCCCACGGTCTTTTACCGTAAACTCAACTTCCGTTCCCTCGGAACGGCCGATCCAATTTTTCTGCATGGTTTTAACCTTCTCGGGCCAGCCGGGGAGCTTATCCAGATCATCCAACAGCACTTGGGCATAATCGGTGATTTTAAAGAACCATTGCTCCAGATCTTTTTTAGTTACGGCTGTATCACAGCGTTCACAGGCCCCATCCACCACTTGCTCGTTAGCAAGAACTGTGGCGCAGGAGGGACACCAGTTTACACCTGCCTTTTTCTTATAGACTAAGCCATGCTTATAGAACTCCAAGAACATCCACTGAGTAAATTTATAATAATCTGGATGACAGGTAGTCACTTCCCGATCCCAATCATAGGAGATACCCATTTCTTGAAGCTGCCGCTTCATATTGGCAATATTTTTCCAGGTCCACTCCGCCGGTGGAGTCTGGTTCTTGATAGCAGCATTTTCTGCGGGCAAACCAAAAGAGTCCCAACCGATAGGATGGAGCACATTAAACCCGCTCATCCGTTTAAAGCGAGCAATTACATCCACGATGGAGTAGTTGCGCACATGCCCCATATGGAGATTCCCCGAAGGGTAGGGGAACATGGCCAAGGCATAGTATTTAGGCTTATCTGAATGATCTAAGGCCCTGTAGTCCTTTCTCTCTACCCATTTTTTTTGCCATTTCGGTTCTATCTCCGAAAACAAATATTTCTCTTGCATAAAATTTTCCCCCTTAAATTTAAGAACCGGCCGTTAGTTGCCCTAAAAATAAAAAACTCCCGTCCCCCTAAAGGGACGAGAGTATACTCCCGCGGTACCACCCAATTTCCATAGCACTTTGTCGATGGTAACGGTTCGCACCGGTACTCATTGTTACTTGAGTACAGCTCCGGGGTGAGTGCACCAAATTCTCATAGCAACTTTCACCGGCCGTTGCCTCTCTGGCATGAGTTCCTTCGGATTGCTCCCCATCAACGCTTTTCTATTCATAAAAGTATATTCTATAATAAGCCATTTTTCTACACTATGTCAAGCTACGACCACATAAGTCGCAACCACATAAGTCGTACAAAGTTAGACCGGTAAAAGGTTAAACCGTTATTCCGGGCAATCGCGAAGATTATTAATGATAAAACGAAACAAGGAACCTGTCCCCTTGTTTCAAAAGGTAACTACTTTGGCGTCTCCCCAGAGGCGCTCCAGATTATAAAACTCTCTTTGGTCAGGGGTCATAATATGAATGACTAAATCCCCGCAATCTACAAGAACCCATTTGGCCTCTTGCACCCCTTCTATCCTAAGAATTGCCATACCGATTTCAGAGAGCTTTTCGGATAGATTATCGGTAATAGCCTTTACTTGAGTAGTGGAATTTCCGGTGACGATTAAGAAATAATCTGTAACCATAGAAATCCCTTTCAGATCTAAAAGAATAGCTTCCCGACCCTTTTTCTCTTCAACGATCTGTACAACACCTTGCAATTGATTATCTGTCAGCAAATTTTTGCCTCCTTTTCAAATCTTCGTAAGTAAGCAATGTCTGAGGATGAATAACGCGCTTATTTTTTTGCAAATAAGCCAGAGTATGTTCAACACATAAGAGTGTACCGTTCTCAAGATTATCATACAAGGATTGACGCAGTTTGTCTACTTTTGGAAAGGAACGCTGTGGCTCCGTTAAATCCGCACTATAGATCAGCATTCCTAATTCGCCCATTCCGGGTGCGCCAAGGGTATGATTGGCAATGGCTTCAAGTACTTCCGCGTCTTCGTAACCGTATTCATGCTTTAACCAGTAAGCCGCCAAGGGACCGTGAAGAATATGAGGATTTTCCTTATCTTCGCGATACTTTAATAAATTCCATTCCATTGCCAGAGCAATCTGTTGTTGAAGATCAAGCTCTTTTTTCAGGTCATGAAGAAAAGCGGCTATCTGAGCCTTTTCCTCGTCCAGCTTATGCCTTTGGGCCAACTCCAAAGCCCATTGTACAACTCCCAGAGTATGGCTGAACCTTCGTGCGGACATTGATCTCTTTGCAAGCATCGAGGCTTCTTGAATATTCAAGCAAAAATACCCGCCTTTATTATAAATATAACTTATGTAACTGCAAACTGTAAAAGATACGCCGAGAAGACCCTGCTTACCGACTTGGAAAAGAGGGCCTTCCGGAACTTCAATTTTAGAGCTGTTGCTTCGGCCTGGCTTCATTGACTGTTAAAGGACGGCCGCCAAAGTCCTTCCCATTTAGATCCGCTGCCATGCGCTCTGCATCAGCATCCTCTACCTCTACAAATCCAAAACCTCTTGAGCGCCCAGTTTCGCGATCCGTAATTATACGGCTGCTAATAACCTGACCATATTGGCCAAAAAAAGAACTGAGATCCTCGGATGTAGTGTTCCAGGGTAAATTTCCGACATAAAGGGTTGCCATTTGCTGTCACCTCTTACTTAATGGATTCGATTTTAGTATAAACAAATCAATCAGAACTATACTTTCCTGATTTTGTAATCATCTCTAGGTATATAAACCCGCTTCCTCAATATAAAGACGTACGGATTCCGGCAGTAAATAGCGAATCGGCTTACTTTCTTTGACCCGCCGACGAATATCCGTAGAGGATATGGCTAAAGCCGGCACGTCAAATAGGTGCATATAGGGAAGAAATTCCGGAAATTCACGCTTTAGTTCTTCCAGAAATTCATGTGCATCAAAGCCCGGTCGAGAAGCACCCACAAAATGGCTCAAGGATAAAACCGATTGAACCTCTTTCCAAGTAAATATCTCCCGGAAGGCATCGGATCCCGTAATAAAATAAAGTTCGTGCTCCGGATAAAGCCCGTGCATATACTTGAGAGTGTCAACTGTATAAGAATATCCTTCCCGCTGAATTTCCACGTCGGAAACTTCAAAAAAGCTATTATCAGCAATAGCTCCTTTCACCATCTCATAGCGGTCGGCAGCGGGAGTGACCCCCCGACCGATCTTGTGGGGGGGATTGCCTGTAGGAATAAAAATTACCTTCTCCAAACCAAACTCATAACGGGCCATTTCAGCGGCCACCAGATGCCCGTAATGCAAGGGATCAAAGGTTCCCCCCATGATCCCGATTCTTTTGGGTGGGCTTAAATTACTTTTCATTTGCTTAATCCGGCAGCTCAATCAGGGGTTTCTTTTTTGATTCACGATAAAGCAGAAAGTTGCGGCCAATAACTTGAACCAACTCCGCACCGGTACCTCCGGCAAGTTCTTCGGCTGCACTTTGGACATCTTCCATACTGTTGGGAAGAACTCTTCCCTTGATCAACTCCCTAGCCTCCAAGGCCTCATTGGTTTGAGTGATGACGGCCTCCGTCACTCCACCTTTGCCAATCTGTAAGATGGGATCCATCTCATTACCCAGACCCCGTAAAAAACGCTTTTGTTTTCCGGTTAGCACTACTTAACCCCCTATCATTTATAACTCATTTATCACGCATAATTCTCTATTCTTCCCACTCAAATTCAAGGCCGCCGATCTGAACCTTATCTCCTTCTTTAATTCCTTCATCACGCAAGGCCTGATCGATTCCCATAGCCTTAAGAATGTTTTGGAAACGATATAGTCCGTCCTCGCTAGCAAATAAAGTCATCTTTACATGCTTTTCAATCTCTTTACCGGTGATTATAAAGTAGTCATTTTCACGGGTCAGTTCAAAACGATTCGGTGCTTCGACTTGGGTCACCTTATGCAGCTCCTCTTCCCGGACAAAAATCTGGGGAGCAGGGATTTCCGGCAAGACCTGAGCAATTGCATACACCAGCTCCTTAAGGCCTTCACCGGTAGCAGCGGAGACCGGGAAAATTCGATACTCTGCTCCCAGTTTTTCCTCTAACCGCTGTAAATTTTCTTCCGCACCGGGAATATCCATTTTATTGGCCACAATAAGCATCGTACGAGCAGCTAATTCTTGACTATATTGGCGAAGTTCATCTTTGATGATTTGAAAATCTTCTAAGGGATCTCGTTCCTCCGAACCGGCGATATCCAAAACATGAAGTATCAAACGGGTTCTCTCCGTATGCCTTAAAAACTCATGACCCAGTCCTGCCCCGGTGTGTGCTCCTTCGATTAAACCGGGAATATCGGCAACAACGAAGCTCTCCCCATCTTCAAGCTCCACTACCCCGAGGTTGGGCACTAAGGTGGTGAAATGATAATCCGCAATTTTGGGCTTGGCAGCGGAAATCCGGGAGATGATTGTTGATTTTCCTACATTAGGGAACCCCACTAACCCCACATCAGCCAGGAGCTTTAGCTCAAGCAAAAGGTTGCGTTCTTCTCCAGGCTCACCGTTTTCGGCAATCGTAGGTGCTTTGTTGGTATTACTCATAAACCGGGCATTGCCACGGCCGCCCCTGCCACCGGTGGCTACAATCACCTTTTGACCATGTTCAATGAGGTCGGCTAAAATTTCCCCGGTATCGGCGTCTTTGACCACGGTCCCTACCGGAATCCGGATAGTCATATCCTCGCCGCTTTTGCCATGCATATTCTTTCCTTGGCCGTGTTCGCCCCGTTCCGCTTTATAGTGGCGCTTATAACGGAAATCCACCAAGGTCCGCAGCCCTTCATCGGCCACAAAAATCACTTTGCCCCCACGACCGCCATCCCCACCGCTGGGACCACCTTCGGGAACGTATTTTTCACGGCGGAAAGCGACCGCCCCTGCTCCCCCGTCTCCGCCTTTGACATAGATTTTCGCCTGATCATAAAACATGTAATATCCCCTTCTGACCTTTAACCTTATGTACAATTACTTTGAACCGCTTAAACTTAAGCAATTGTCCCAAACCACATTATCGCCATCAGCTAAAGTACAATAGCATCTTAAGTCTTCTGCATTTTCGCATTTGACTTCTACGATAGGTTCCTCTAAACCTTGATAGCGTGCCTTGATAGCAGCCAAACACTCATTAGTGTACCCGTATAAGACTTCTCCGTATTCTTCTTGCCAAAAGTCTTGCCAAAAGTCCGTCCCTTTTAGAGGACTGCTCAATTGAATCTCCACTAATACATCTTCTTGACGTAAAGCAATGACAAAGCTTAGTAAAATTGCGCCAACAATCTCCTGAGGGATTTGACCAACTTGCTGCTCAGCCTCCAGCCCCCCGACCCCATCCCGCAGATAATGCAAAGCCCGCTCCGGCTGACCCAGCTGCAGATAACCGGCAACCACCTGCCAGTGATTCAAGAAGTCATGGCGCTGAAGACGATAATGATCCAATTGTTCAGCTAGAAGCCTTCGCTCTAAGGTGTGTTTATCAGTCATCAAGATCACCTTCTCAATTTGATAAGATCCTTCGGTCATTCTTTCCTCAGGATGACACCCTTATCAAGCTTTGTCATGCTGAGCGATAGCGAAGTATCCTAACCCGAAATGTATTCTCTCCTATTAGACAAAAAACCCCTGGGTTTTTCCCCAGGGGTGCGGTTCCGAAATTTCCCAGGGCCAACCGCCACTAAACTCTAGCAATAAAGCAGGTATTAAGTGGCGCTAGGCACTGGATAAGTCAGCTAAACTTCAGGTGAAGCAAAATGCTCCACCTGAAGTAAGTTTCCTTTAAGCTTGAGCAGCCTGGCGCTCAGGATAAATGCTAACTTGTTTACGGTTACGATCTTTGCGCTCAAATTTTACGTAGCCATCGATGGTAGCAAAGAGGGTGTCATCCTTACCCAAACCACAGTTTTTGCCAGGGTGAAACTTCGTTCCCCGTTGACGAACGATGATATTTCCTGCGGTAACGAATTGACCGTCTCCACGCTTCACACCCAAACGTTGAGCAGCACTATCACGACCATTTCGCGAACTACCTACCCCTTTTTTATGGGCAAATAATTGCAGATTCATTTTTAACATGGAGTCCACCTCCTCCGATTGATTTTAACATATTTTTCACCATAGTTTTGCTGAATTCCTTCAACACCTAAAACCATGGTTCTTAAGATCCATTGGGCTTGTTCCAGTGTCCAAGGCTCCAAAGCAGGAAGAGTACAGCTTAAAAACCCTCGCGGATCGTCCACTTCAACCTCCGGTTTAGTTGGGAGAAAATATTCCAAGCCGTTGACAGCTGAGATACTAAGCGCGGATACGGCGGCACAGACAATATCAACTCCGTGCTCGGCATATCCGGCGTGCCCTGATAATTCAAACTTGTGAATCAGTTGGCTGTCATCCAGCCAAAGATCCAAAGTAATGCCCTGATTCTTCATCTTAGGCTTGGATTGCCTCAACCACTACTTTTGTGTAGGGTTGACGATGTCCTTGTTTGCGACGATAATTCTTTTTAGCCTTATACTTAAAAACAACTATCTTTTCGCCTTTGCCATGCTCAACAACTTTAAGCAGAGCTTTAGCACCTTCGACAACCGGAGTACCGACTTTCACTGCGCCGTCTTTTTCTACCAGAAGAACTTTGTCGATGGTCACGGTATCTCCCACATTAGCGTTAAGCTTTTCCACGAAAAGAACTTTACCTTCTTCAACCCGGAATTGCTTGCCACCTGTTTCAATCACTGCGTACATTATTTACACCTCCCATGCCTAGACTCGCCTTTTCAGGCCGATTTTTATTAAAAAATCCGTTAAAATTGCCTGTTTCGTGCGGTTGCGGTGAGAAGTCACCACATTTAGATATTCTAGCATCAAGTAGTATCTACTGTCAATTACTTCTAAGATTTTCTTTAATTTTTGCGTAAGCGGAATGTGACAACACCCCTGTCACACCCTGCCCAATCCCTCGCATTGGGGACAAGGCTGACTATACCTCACCTCGAGAGTTTGGCCAACTTTTTTACGGGTTATTTCCACCAGGCCCAGTTGAGTGATACCCATAATCTGGCTCTTTACCTTATCCCTGGCTACCGCTTTTTCCAAAATTCCCAGTAGTTGCACCTTATCCTCTTCCATGGTCATATCGATGAAGTCGATGATGATTATTCCCCCCAAATTGCGCAAACGAAGTTGCTTGGCAATCTCAAGGGCTGCTTCCCGATTAATATGCAGAATTGTATCCTGTAAGGATTTTTCCCCCACATATTTTCCCGTATTCACATCGATAACAGTCAAAGCCTCAGTCTGTTGAATTACTAAATAGCCGCCGCTTTTCAGCCATACCTTCGGACGTAAAGCCTGGCGGATTTTATCATCGATTCCATAACGGTCAAAAATATTTTCTTCATAGAGCAACCGCACACGATTGGCAGCGGGATGCCCCAATTCCTTCAAAGCATTGCGCATCCCATCTGCTACTTCCGGCTGATTTACCGTAATTACTTCCACCTCTTGATCCACCCAATCACGGATGGCCCGAGATACTAAATTCACATCTTGATGCACCAACCCCGGAACCGAAACATGGGGAATTTTCCCCTCAAGCTTGTCCCATAAAGCAACACATTCCTGAAGGTCTTCCCGCAATTCTTTGCCATCGATTCCTTTGGCTAAGGTCCGAACAATTATCCCTTTTCCAGTGGGGCAAGCTTCCAGAGCAATTTCTCGGAGGCGGGCCCGTTCCTCATCTTCAGTGATCTTGCGGGAGACACCCACATATTCGGTGTTTGGCATCAGAACCGCATAACGCCCCGGTATGGTAAGATTTGTAGTGATTCTGGCCCCTTTTGTCCCCACCGGCTCCTTGACGACCTGTACCAGGATTTCCTGGCGGGGTTTAAGCGCCTGCTCAATTCTTAGCTCGGTGGAGGGGGGGAGCTTTTCATCCTCATCATATTGGAAGGGTACCGCATCACCTACATAAAGAAAAGCATTCTTGTCCAGCCCGATATCGACAAAGGCCGCCTGCATACCAGGTAAGATATTGATAACCCGCCCTCGATAAATATTACCGACCAAGCGGGATACCGAGGCTTCCTCTTCATAAACTTCAACCAGTTCCCCATCCTCCAAAACCGCCGCACGCATCGTCTGACCTTGACCTTGCAGAACTATCTCTTTCAAGGGCGTTTCCTCACTTCCCGAAAGCCTCATCCATAGGGGAATACTTCCGACCCTCATATTTGGCAAAGATACCGGTGCGTCTGATCCGAAGATAATCAAGATCCAGGGGTAGGTTTTCTAAATCACTAAGACTGGCAATGACTTCCTCCGGCCGCACACTGCCTTGATTGCCCACCTCAATTTCCAGTTCAAAAACAACCCTATCTCCTTGAATCTCCCCAGTTAAAACCTTTACCCAAGGCCGAATATCTTTTTCCACTCTGCCCTTTTTACTATACCTTGCATAGGGAACATGCTCCCTCTTCAGCCAAGCCTCGATTCCTTCCTGAAGGCGTGCTTCACCGACAGGCAAGCCCAAGGCTACTGTAACCTGATAGCTGGCAGCATTGAGCACAGCCATCAGAGCCTTAGCCGATTGAGTAATGTAGCGTCCCTCAATCAGACGGATTCCCATGGGAAGCTGCTCCTGCAAACGACCCAAGAGCTCCTTTAGATCAATCTCTTGTTCGAACTCAATATCTACATATTCGTGTTCACCTTCAACTCCAACCGCTAAAGCGGAGCCAAAGGAAAGCTTCGGATGGGGATTAAATCCCTCGGAATAGGCCAAACGGACTCCGGCTCTCCGCAAAGCCCTTTCAAATACCTTAGCCAAATCCAAATGGGAAATATATTTCGCTTCATCAAGCTTTGTGTAGGCTACTCTTACCCTCAAGGTCTTCACCCTTTCAAATCAATCTGAACCCCACGTTCCGGACAGATTCCGCACCCGGTGCAATCTACATAGCGGCAATCCAGAGTCCGGGCCTGTTTCAACGCTTTATAGTGTTCATTAATAAGGAAACGTTTGTTTACACCACTTTCGATATGATCCCAAGGGAGCACATCATCGTAATCCATTGCCCGGTTAGCATAGAAATGGGGATCAAGACCCAATTCCTCCAGGCATTCCAACCATGTTTCATATTTAAAATGTTCATGCCAACCATCGAACTTGCATCCCTTCTTTACCGCTAACTCCAGAACATCAGCCAGACGTCTGTCCCCTTTGGCAAATACTGCTTCCAGATAGCTGGTCTCCACATCATGGTAATTATACTTAATTCGTCGATCCCGAAGTTTTTCCCGCAAGTATTTTTGCTTTTGCGCCAAAGATGCCTTTCCTTCTTGAGGTTCCCATTGGAAGGGGGTGTGGCTTTTAGGGACAAAGGAGCTTGTGGACACAGTAACATTTACATTGCGCCTGCCTAAGCGTGTTCCCAACTCCACTACTTTCTTAGCCATGGCGGCTATGCCATCGAGATCCTCTTGAGTCTCTGTCGGCAAACCAATCATAAAATAGAGCTTGATATTGGACCATCCAGCTTTAAAGGCCGATTCTGCCGCATCAAAGAGATTCTCTTCGGTAACCCCTTTATTGATCACATCGCGTAGACGCTGGGTTCCTGCTTCCGGAGCAAAGGTAAGGCCTGATTTTCTAACCTTTTGAACTTCTTCAGCCAGTTTTACATCAAAGGAATCCAAGCGTAAGGAGGGCAAGGATACATTGACTTTATCTGCACTGTGCTTATCTAGGATACCCCGGATAACCGGTTGAATACAGCTATAATCACCGGTGGAAAGAGAAGTTAAGGAGATTTCCTCATAGCCCGTGGACTTCACCAGCTCATCAGCATGCTTTAACAAGGTTTCCGGTGAGCGCTCCCGGACAGGTCGATAAAGCATACCTGCCTGACAGAAACGGCACCCCCTGGAGCAGCCCCGCATGACTTCCAACATCATGCGATCATGAACGATTTCCATATAAGGAACAATGGGGTTAGTAGGGAAAAAGCTTTTATCTAAATCTACAACGATAGCCTTTTGAATAATTTTAGGAACCCGCGGATCTGCTTCAATGGCAAGAATTCTTCCATCTTCTTTATAGGCGACCTCATAGAATTCCGGCACATAAGCCCCTTCCACTTGGGAAACTTTAAGCAGGAATTCCTCCCGGGCAACTGGATTCTCCTTTTGCTTCTGAATTAAGCGCAGCAGTTGGGGAAGGGTTTCCTCAGCTTCGCCAATCATGAAGAAATCGATAAAAGGTGCAAGCGGTTCCGGATTATAGGCACAAGGGCCGCCGGCAATAATCCAGGGATGCTCCGGTCCACGGTCTTTGGCTCGTAAAGGTATTTCCGCTAAATCCAACATATTTAGGATATTGGAAAAACTCATTTCATATTGAAGAGTAAATCCTACTACATCAAAATCTCGAAGCGGGTGAGATGATTCCAAAGCATAGAGAGGAATATGGCCCTCTCTCATTCTTTCTTCCATGTCCACCCAAGGAGCAAAAACCCGCTCACAAAGAAAATCATCATCGGAGTTGACTAAATGATAGAGAATTCGCAGACCTAGATGGGACATCCCCACTTCATAGACATCCGGGAAAGCAAAAGCCATCCTGACCTTGGTCTGATTCCAATCCTTGTGTACCGCATTCCATTCCGATCCTAAATATCTGCTCGGCTTCAAAACCTTGGGCAGGAAACGTTCCACCTGCTCGCGAATCTCAGCCGCATTATTGTCCTTCATGCCTTAAGCTAGTCCTCCTTGTTGAATTATAATTTAGTAATTATTAATTATAACACAACCTTGGAGGATTTACACAAAGGAAGGCCGAAAGATCCTTCGGTCGCCCTCAGGATGACACCACATTATGTCATACTGAGCGCAGCGAAGTATCTTGACCAATACTATTTTACATCCCTTACTTCTGCAAACTGCGCAGAGCACACTAGGACGTAAACTCGGTATGGAGACAGGGTTTCAGCCAAAATCGCCTTCCCTGGCTCTGTTGGCTGCGCCTCACGTCCGTGTGAGTCGCCCTGGCTGAAGCCTTTGTTCTCGTTTTCGTCAAGTTTGCTTCTCAGCTTGTTAGAATCAAATATTATAATTAAAGCTTCCCCACAGGATATTGTATCCCCTTCTTGAGCATCCCTTCCACCACTTGAGTTTCCGTCAAAGTTCGCTTAATCCCAAATTCCTCACCTCCCGGAAGATGGATAAGAGCATAACGATCGGGGGTTAACTCCTCCACAATGCGGATCAGTGGGATTTCCTCTGTTACGGTAATTACTTTGCTCCTCATCAATCCTTTTTGAAGAAGTTCCTCTTTTTTGCGGGTAATTTGACGTAAAAAAGTAAGTCGTGCCGAAGAAATTTCTTTCTGTCCGGATACCCAGAAAAAACCGGCAAGCAGAAAACAGGTGGCGATCCCGTCATATGCCCCTTTACCTATCATAGTAACGCCAACCATGGCAAGAATTAAACCAAAAACCTGACCGGCTCTAGCTAAGGCTTTGGTGGACCGAACAAACCCAAAAGCATCGGCAAAGAGTGCCCTTACTACTCTCCCCCCATCAAGAGGAAGCACCGGAACCAGGTTAAAAACCGCTAGCCAAAAATTGAATCGGACAAAATCCTCAGATATCGGCCCCAGCCAAATCCCCTTCAACCGTAAGGCCTGGGCCCCAAAAAGCAGGATTAGATTAAAAACCGGCCCTGCTAAAGCCATCAAGCTCTCTTCTAGTTTCCTTCCTTCGAACAAGTCTTCACATTGGGCTGCTCCCCCAAAGGGATAGAGTTCCAGCCCCACCACCCGAAAGCCATAAGCTTTAGCCGTCAACAAATGAGCCAGTTCATGTCCTATAACCAGCAGGAAGATAAATAGAGCCCGGGTAAACAATCCCAGGGCTCCATAGGCCAATAAAACCAGCCAAAATGTCGGATGTACTTTTATGCTTAGCCCTTGAATACGAACAATCTCCATTATTTTCTCCCTTTTTCTTTTTCTAGTTTGCCGGAACTAAATATGGCAGAGGATCGACAGGCACGCCGTCTTTGTAGATCTCGATGTGCAGCCAAGTTTTCTTAAGAGGTGCGGAAAGTCCCACAGTCCCGAGAACCTGCCCAGCCTCTACCCGCTGTCCTTGGGCAACTTCAATATCGCCAAAATTACCGAGAACCCCCGTCCAGCCATTGCCAAAGT
>NZ_CEVWNY010000067.1:0-16316 GCF_982384815.1 Desulfitobacterium sp.
AGCCTTCTGACTGTTTTGTCCTGAAGTATTCTGAGCAGTTTAGCCTGTAGAGGTATGGACATAGAATTTATTTCGTCCAAAAAAATGGTTCCGTCTCCGGCTTGCTCGAATAGACCCGGTGATTCTGTGGCACCTGTAAAAGCACCTTTGACCGTCCCGAAAAGCAAGCTTTCTAATAATGTCTCCGGAATAGCCGCACAATTGACGGGAATAAAGGGGCCTTTGGAGTGCAAACTTGCATTATGAATCCCTTGCGCAAAAAGCTCTTTACCTGTTCCGGTTTCCCCCACAATTAAGACTGGGGAGTTGCGGCGGGCAATTTTACGTGCTTCCTCCGTGATTCTTTTTATGGTGTCATTTCCTTTGATATCTTCGAGCAGAAAACTTGCCCCCGTAGGATGGTATTCCTCTTGCTGACTGAATTTTTTCTGCATTTCCAAGGTAATAGCGATGAAATCACTCATCTGATTCATATTGCGGAAGATAACGTAAACGGCAGCCACTTGCCCCTTGTAATAAAATGGGAATGCGCTATAAATCATATTGGTTTTTCTTCCATCGTGCAAGTAATACCAATAGGGTTGTTCAACCAGCGGTTTTCCTGTCCTTAAGACTTTTGTTGTTACTTCATCGGAAAAATAATAAGGAGGAGCAAATACCTCATCTTCTTTTTTTCCTAACAAATCTTGTCGGCTTAGACCTTCCATTTTTTCCGATTCGCTATTATAGAGAATAATTTCGTCTTTCTCGTTGACCGCGTATACAGATTCATGAATGCTATCAATGATCGTCTTTAGCAGTTCGTTTTCTTTTCGGAGTTCTCTATTTTTTTGTTTTAGCTCCTCAATCATACTAATTGTTTCTGTTTTCATATGAATCCCCCCTACGACAAGATATTTTTTCTTGGTTAACAGGACAGTTTACTGTAAACATTTGTTTCATTGAAAAATCCTGTGACATCTATCTTTAGTAGCAGATTCTTTTAACTGTAAAGGAAAAATTACAGTTAAGAAGAGCGGGATATGGCAATGAAGTCTCTAAAACATTGATATAGCAAGGTCGGTAGAAATATAATTGATTGGCATGGAATTTGCTAGTTATATACGTGAAGGGATGGGAAGACCTAGTCCTTAAAAACTATAATGGACGAATCTTTCCAGACTTACAAGGCTGAATATTCCGTCAAATAGGGACAAATAAACTCAATTTTCCCCAAATTACTCTTGGAGGAGGCGATAAAGAGTTTTCGATTATAAGAACTGCTGATAAATTTATTACCTATTATATCAACGGGGGGAATGGGTAAAACTGGGTGAAGATATTATTTTGGAGGGGATAAGATGTTAATTGTCGGAGAACTAATTAATGCCAGTAGAAAGGCCATTGGAGAAGCCATCCGGGTACAAGACACGGAAGCTGTAAAAAAAGTTGCCATTGCTCAACGTGATGCAGGGGCAGATTTCATCGATGTAAATGCGGGAATCTTCGTGGGGAAAGAAGCAGAGTACCTTAAATGGCTTGTGGAGACTGTTCAAGAGGCTACTGATGCTCCTTGCTGTCTTGATAGTCCGGACCCTCTGGCAATTCAGGCGGCATTATCTGTACATAAGGGTGTTGCAATGATTAATTCTATTTCATTGGAAAAGAGCCGCTATGATGCCCTAATTCCCGTGATCGCCGGAACCGATCTTAAGGTCATCGCTTTATGTATGAGTGATGAAGGGATGCCCGAGACCACTGAGCAAAGGCTTAGAATCGCGGACCAACTCATAAATGGCTTAGTGCGGCATAATGTTTCAATTGACAACATCTACGTTGACCCCTTGGTTCAACCGGTTGCAACAAATAAAAGCTTTGGATTTGAATTCCTCAATGCGGTAGAGGCTATTTCCAAAGAATTCCAAGGGGTTCATACTATGTGCGGTTTATCAAACATTTCTTATGGATTGCCGAACCGAAAATTCATTAATCGAGCCTTTGCCGTAATGGCAATTGCTAAGGGCCTTGATGGACTAATTGTTGATCCCTTAGATCAACAAATGATGGCAAACCTGGTCGTAGCAGAAACGTTGGCCGGACGTGATGATTATTGTATGAATTATCTCACGGCACACCGCTCGGGAATGTTTGGTTTTTAACCTCCTCGACCACCAAAGGATTTTTCCACCATCCTTTGGTGGTCACCTTATTCTATTCTATTACCAGATGAGCCATTGCTTGAATCACGTTTATGGAGGTGACCCAATGGGGAAGTCGCAACTGGAAAGGATACTTGAAAAAGCAAGCCGGGAATTACCCCTTGAACGTCAGGAGATTGTCGATTTATTAGATCTGACCGGCGAAGAAGAATTCAACAAGGTCACGGAGGTTGCTCGGAAGCTGCGAGGGAAGTATTTTTTTAACAAAATCTTTCTTTATGGTTTTATCTATTTTTCGACTTATTGCCGAAACGACTGTACATTTTGCCTTTATCGGAAATCTAATTCCAATTATCCACGCTATCGCAAAAGCCAAGATGAGATTATGGCGACAGCACATTGCTTAGGTCAATCAGGAGTGAATTTGTTGGATTTAACCATGGGCGAAGATCCACTATATCATTCTCGCATACAGGGATTTAATGATCTCATTCAAATAGTCAAAGATATAAAACGCGAAAAAGGGATCCCTGTTATGATCTCACCAGGGGTGGTTTCTGAGGAAATTTTATTCAAATTGAAAGAAGCGGGAGCAGATTGGTACGCTTGTTATCAAGAAACGCATAATAAAACACTTTATAGTCAATTGCGGATAAAACAGAGCTATGAAGAACGTATGAATCGAAAGATGCGCGCCCAAAAAATGGGGTATTTGATCGAGGAAGGTCTATTAACCGGTGTCGGTGAGACGAGCGAAGATATTGCGGATTCCATCCTGACTATGAGCAAAATGGGGGCTGATCAAGTTCGGGTCATGAGTTTTGTTCCTCAGAAAAATACCCCTTTAGAGAATTGGCAAGTAGGGTCACATTTTCGGGAGCTGTTAATTATAGCGATAATGCGCTTGGTTATGCCTGATCGCTTAATTCCTGCTTCTCTCGATGTTGATGGCTTAAGGGGATTGGTACAACGTCTCAATGCCGGGGCAAATGTCATTACATCAATCATTCCGCCTTCGGCGGGCATGGCCGGGGTATCTCAAAGTACTTTAGATATCGATGATGGAAATCGCTCCTTAGAAAAAATCCTCCCCCTTCTGGATGCCAATCAATTAGAGCCGGCAACTCTCAGCGAATATCAAGCTTGGGTTCAAGCGCGTCAAGCAATGCTTAGTACCCTGAAGAAAGAGGGGATTCAATGCGGGTAGCAATTATTGGCGGGAAATTGCAAGGAGTAGAGGCAACTTATCTGGCAAAGAAGGCAGGCTGGAGAGTCGCGTTGTTTGACCGAAGGGAGAATGCTCAAGCATCTACCCTGGCGGACAGCTTTCACTGCTTGGACCTATTAGCTTCTCAGGAGAATTTTAGATCCTTATTAAAAAACAACATTGATTTAATCCTTCCAGCCATTGAAGATGAGGAGGTACTGATATTTCTCACGGGGGTTGCGGAAGACCTCCGGATTCCCTTGGCCTTTGATCTGGATGCCTATCGGCTTTCTTCATCAAAACGAAAATCCAATCAACTATTTCAAGAACTGCATATACCCATGCCACTGCCTTGGCCCCAGTGTTCTTTTCCATTGTTGATCAAGCCTTCGGGAGCGAGCGGTAGCGTGGAAGTTCAAACGGTAACCCATAAAGAAGAGATTGAGTCTATTCTCGCTAAAGACCCTGAAAAGGAATGGGTTGTGGAAGAGTTTCTCGAAGGACCATCCTATTCGATTGAAGTAATTGGCTATGCCGGCGAGTATAGAGTATTCCCTATCACAGAATTAGAGATGGACAGCCAATATGATTGTAAACGTGTTATATCTCCTGCCGAAATTAATTATAAGTTTATCAATCAATTTGAAGAGCTTGCCCTAAAAATAGCCAGTCAAATAGGTTTAAACGGCATTATGGATGTCGAGACTATTCTCCATTTAGGAAAATTAAAGGTCCTGGAGATTGATGCCCGGCTGCCAAGTCAGACTCCTACGGCTATTTATCATTCCTCGGGAATAAACATGGTTGAATGTTTAGGATATTCCTTTACCCAGGGAAGCCTCTACATTCCTATTCCGAAGCGTCCCTCTCCACAAGATCGCTTCTGTCTATATGAGCATCTGAGAGTAAATGCGGATCAGATTGAAGTTTCCGGCGAGCATATTATCGCCGAAGCGGGCCCTCTTCGTCTGCTCACTAATTTCTTTGGGGCGGATGAGGTCTTAACGGATTATACTCCGGAAAAGAAGGAGTGGGTTGTTACTTTAATTACCCGGGGCCCCACCCAGCACGAAGTATGGGCCAAACGGTATAAAATTATCCGCAGAATTCAAGAGGAACTCCAGATTCCTCGTTTCTTAGATCCTTATCCCTTAAGTTTACCCTTGACAACCACCACTAAAACTCCGGCTTCTTGAGCCGGAGCAGGTGCGGAAGAGCTCTGGACATAGCAAGCCGGCTTTTAGATAATTGCCGGATTAGAAGGAGATGGAAAGGTATGACCCGTCTATGCGAGAGCGATATACGCTGCCTTGAGAACACCATGGAAAATTACAACCTGGAATTAGTCATTAAAACCGGACATACCCTTTCTGAAATCGCCGCCCATGCTGTCGGTATTACCTGGGTGAACGAAGGACAAATAAAAGAATTAGGCAATATTGCGGTTGTGCCAATAACAAGTGGTTTAGGGGTTATTCCTGGATTTGCTGAAACCGTGTCAGGAATTTTATCTTTCTTAGGAGTGAAGGCCCAAGTTATGAATCACTCAGATGTCCAGGGCATCGCTGAAGCTTTGGAGCGGAAATCTGAAATGATTTTTATGGCGGATGATAACCGCTTTATCGCTATGCATTTAAAAAGCGGATATTTCTCGGAAAATAGTGTGGCAACGGGAAAAGGGTATGCCGCAGCTTTAGATTATATGGTCGGTGGCCTTAAGGATCGCAGTGTTTTAATCATTGGCGCGGGGAGAGTAGGCCGTGCAGCGGCCCTTTCTGTTCTAAATTATCAGGGTAAAGTTCATGTATTTGACTTAGAGCCGAAGGCAAGTGAAACTTTAGCCCAAGAGATTTATAAAAAGAGTGGAAACCGAATCGGCATTGAAGAAAATCTAGAAATAGCCTTAAAAGGTCATCAGCTTATTATTGATGCATGTTCTGAAGGTGAATTCATAAAGAAGGAACATATAACACCGGAAAGTTATATTGCTGCACCAGGCGTGCCGTTAGGTATTGATCCGGAGGCTATTCCACGGATTCAGCCGCGGTTAATTCATGACCCCCTCCAATTAGGTGTTGCGACGATGCTCTTTGATATGATAAAGGAGATTAATTCTGAAATTAAATGAAAAGAAAGGAGAATCTCGTCATGAATCTCTCGGCAAAATCCAATGAGAAGAAAAGATACTACCGCAAAAACAATGATTTATTTAATTTGCTTGAAAAAATTAAACTCTGGCCATCACGAAAGGGGACTTTGCATGGGATTAAATCCATCACTCGCAGGGGAGATTTGGCAGAGGTTATTACTCATTGCAATCGTCATTACATCATTTGTAACTCCCGCCATAGCCGGGCTGCCCGTTGGCTAAGAAATAAGTGGTTTTTTTCTTTGTGTCCCTCTTGCAAGATACCCGAATGGAAGATTGATAAATACTCTTCGACAGTAATGAGTCAACATTATGGAGCACGACTCTAAATATTTTCAATTTCCGGTGAAACCGGAGAATAAGTTAATCCTGACTTTAAGTATTAAAGATGACTTATCCTTGCTGGGATGAGTTATCGGCAATTAATAATTAACTTGGTACTAAAAGTGGAAAAGACCCTAAATCGCCGGCTTTGTGCGATGTTAGGGTCTTCTTTTTTTGGAGGGAATTTGGCATAGATTTTGCAGTTGATGAAAAAAGAAGATAGGTGAGATAGATGATGCGACAAGTTAAAAAATGGAGGGGAATAAGAAATGTATCAAAAAGTTGAGTATGAAGCATTCATTTCATTAAATCACATTGGCAGAATATTTCAGCTGGTAAGTTCTATCCCATTTTTTCAAGAGAAGAAAGCTAAGATCTCTCGCATTGAAGTACTTCCGGGTGGCTTAACCAATAGCAATTACAAAGTGACCATCGATGGAGTAACTTATGCTTTGCGGATAGCAGGTGAGGGGACTATGGAGTATCTCAATCGCCCGGCAGAAAAACATAATGCCAGGATTATGTCTGATATTGGGGTTAACGCTCCCATTATTTATTATGATGAGACCACCGGCAATCAGGTCTGCAAGTATATTGATGAATCAATTACTATGCATCCCGAAGATTTTAGGACAGATCACTATCTTAAACTGGGGGCCAAAGTATTTCGCAAATACCATACTTGCGGGAGGGAGTTTATT
This sequence comes from Desulfitobacterium sp., assembly GCF_982384815.1. Lineage (NCBI taxonomy): Bacteria > Bacillati > Bacillota > Clostridia > Eubacteriales > Desulfitobacteriaceae > Desulfitobacterium > Desulfitobacterium sp. Next base: position 6,520 of record NZ_CEVWNY010000067.1, read on the forward strand.
TCCGAGTTTAACCCCCTTCGCGAAACCCATATTTATCGTGAATTACTAAAGCAGAAAAATGTAACTTTCTATGAAGGGTCGGAATTGATGACCGAAAAGCTTGATGAAATTGAACAGCTTTTGGAGAAGTATCCCTCTCCTTTAGCCCCCTGCCATAATGATCCTTTATGCGAAAACTGGTTGGATGACCAACAAAACTTCTATCTGATTGATTGGGAATACGGCGGCATGAACGACCCCATGTTTGACTTAGGAGCGTTGTCCATTGAGGCTGATTTGAACGAAGAGCAAGAACGGTATTTACTTCGGGAGTACTTTGGGGAAGAGTTAACAGAAAGGCAGTGGGGATGCCTTATTATCAATAAATTTCTTTGTGATGCTCTGTGGAGTTATTGGGCAGTACTACAAATTGCCACCGGCAAGCCTTACGAGGAATATTGGCCGTATGGATTAAATCGCTTTAAGCGAGCCTACAAGTTAATTCATGAGGGAACCCTGGACCGTGCCATAAATTCCTATCAATAAAGGTATAAGAAACCGGTAGTAACGGAGGGGAACGATATGTCACAATTAGCTTTAAAAGAGATACTCGTAAAAGCTGAACAAGCAGAGCTGGACCAAGTTTCTCTCCTTGCCCGGAAGCTACGCCGATCCTTCCGGTTCTTCAAGCAAATCAGTTAGAGCCTTCTCTTCTTGAAGACTATCAAGCCTGGGTGCTGGGGCGCCAATCAGCATCCCGTTATTTGTTGATCCTTTCCCCGGATACAATCGGCAGGAATTAAAGGAGATGGTAAGGGATGACCCGTCTTAAGGAAAACGATATCGGTTGGATCGGCAATGCCATGGAAAAGTATAATTTTGAAGTCATTACCAAGACGGGATATACCCTCGCCGAAATTGCCGCTCATGCAGTTGGTTTTCACGAGTTAGACGAAAGAAAATTGCTAAAAGCAAGGAATATTGCAGTTATACCAATCAGCAGTGGTTTGGGAGTTATTGGGGGATTTTCGGAAACTGTGGCCGCAATCCTGGCTTTCTTAAAGATGAATGCTTTCGTTACTAGGCATACTGATATGGGAGGAATTGCTGAGGCCATAGATAGAAATGCTGAAATTTTTTTCCTGGCTGATGATGAACGCTTTATCGCTATGCATACCAAAAGTGGTTATTATTCCGATAATAGCGAAGCCACCGGTAAAGGATATGTTGCAGCCTTAGATTATATGGCCGGTGGTCTTAAGGGACGTGAAGTCCTAATTTTGGGAGCTGGAAGGGTTGGTAGGGCGGCAGCTTTCTCCGTAGTGGCTTTTCAGGGTAATGTCCATATTTATGATCCGAATAGTAAAGCCGGTGAGAAATTAGCAGCTGCGGTTTACCTAAGGCATAAAATCCGGATCAAGGTTGAGGAAGATTTCCATCAGGCCTTGCAAAACCATCAGTTAATAATTGACGCTTGTCCGGAGGGCGAATTTATGAATAAAGAGCATTTAGCTGCGGATTGTTATATTGCTGCTCCGGGTGTGCCCTTGGGAATTCAGGCTGGGGCTATTCCCCAGATTAAGTCGCGCCTGATTCATGATCCGCTTCAATTGGGGGTAGCCACGATGCTTTTCGATATACTCAAAAACACAAAGTGAGGAAGATCTGGCAAAAGGGCGGTGTGCATTAGCTTGAAGTCACAGATAAAGGCAGATGATAAAAAAAGATATTATCGCAAAAATAATGATTTTTTTAACTTGGTCAATAAAATAAAACTCTGGCCTTCCCGGAAAGGAACCTTACATGGAATCCGTTCGATAAATCGCAAGGGGGATCGGGCCGAGCTAGTTACCCATTGTAATTGCCGTTTTATTATTGATAATTCCCGGCATAGTCGGGCTGCCCGCTGGCTGCGCAATAAATGGTACTTTGGTCTGTGCCCCGTATGTAAGGTGCCGGAATGGAAAATAAGAAAATACTCTTCAACCATAATGAGCCAGCATTATGGCACAAAACTATAGCTGATTTCCGCTGTATCACAAACTCATCTTTACAGCGGTGAAATTAAATAATATTACAGCTAATAGGGAGGAATAAGTATGCCAACATTAAATGACCTTGCCCAAAGTGTTATTGCAGGGAGTATTGATCAAGTTAAGGACCAGGTGAAAACTTTAATTTCCGGAGGGACAGATCCCCTTGAAATTATTAATGGAGGCTTAATCGCTGGGATGAATGTAGTTGGTTCTCGTTTTAAGGTAGGGGATATGTTTGTTCCGGAGGTACTCATGTCGGCGAAGTCCATGAGTTCCGGCCTGGAATTAGTCAAACCATTAATCGCAGATCAAGATATTAAAAGTCAGGGTAAAATTCTCTTGGGTACGGTTAAAGGTGATCTACACGATATCGGGAAGAACTTAGTAGCAATGATGATTGAAAGTGGAGGTCTGGAGGTTATTAATCTGGGGATTGACGTTGCACCGGAAAAGTTTGTGGACGCCGTCCGTGAGCATAATCCTCAGATTCTCGCCATGTCCGCCCTGCTTACAACGACGATGCCCGGAATGAAGGACACCATCGAAATGTTAGAAGAAGAGGGTTTAAGAGCTAAGGTCAAGGTCATCATTGGCGGTGCACCCGTATCCCAGGAATTTGCCAATTCCATTGGCGCAGATGGCTATGCTCCCGACGCAGCATCAGCAACAGATCTGTGCAAAGAATTGATTGGAATGGCTTAAGTACCAAGCCTGATGTTGAGGCAATAATAAGGGGCCGTTCACTCCTAATGCGCATAAAGAAAACCCGGCTTCGCCGAGCTTTAGCGAAAGCGAAGTCGCTGGTTGCCCTTATGCGCCCGCAGACTTATACTTTCTGACTAGCTGAAAAAGGGGCTGTTTTGCGACAGCCCCTTAAAAAAACTTTAGCATAAATACTCCCAAAAGGCTAATCGAAATCCCGAAGATTTTACGCTTAAGATTCCAATTCTCTTTCAGTATCAGAATGCCGATAGTTATCGTTACGACCGTTGAAGTTTGGGCAATCGGTCCCACAACAGACAAGGCTCCCCCGGATTTGTAGGCACCATATAAAGCTAAGGTAGAAATCATCTGCATTAGACTGCCGACCAGAATTATGTAGGTACCCTTCCGAAGCTTTACTAAGTATTTTAAATGATGAGTGGTTTGAGGCTTCATCACTAAAATTATGACGGCCGGAAGAATATAAATTATCACTTGGTAAAGGGCGACAGAAAAATAGTTGAGAAGGTATTTGTCTAAAGCATAGGAGCAGCTGATGATAAAAGCATAGATAAAGGTATAGATTTGAGGTTTATTTAAGTTAAGCTTTTGATCTTTACGCCAATAAATGACAAAGAGGCCAAGAAATATTAACCCTATCCCGATACATGTTTTGATACTAAAAACTTCATCAAAAAAGAATATCCCAATTACGACAAACCACAGGGTTCGTGTTGTAGCGATTGCTTCAACTTGACTGACTTCGGTTCCTTTTAGGGCCAGATAAAACAGAACCAAACAAACCGCATAGAGTACACCATTAATTAAAAGGATCAGCCATACCTGCCAATTTAAGGTATAACTAAGATCCTCAAAAAAAACAGCGGGAATAGTAAGTATTCCTACCGATAAAAGGAATAGACTGCTAAAAGCCGTTGAATCAATTTCCTGATCCCTTAATACAACTTTTTGCAGTAATTTTGAAGTCGAGTTTGTCATTATATAAACCAAAACCAAGGTAAACCAATCAAAAGGCATAACTTTTCTGCTCCTTTATCGCTGAAGGATACGAAGGTACGCAATTTAGTCCATGCAGTATGTTTATAGGGTAGTAGCCGACGTAATCATAGTCGGTCTACTACCCTATTATTTTTTGACTTAGAATTTTGGCTTTTTCCGAGCTGCTTCTTTTTCTTTTGCTTTTAACTCCGTTGTTTCCGCTTCCGCTTCTTTAACAATTTCCTGAAGTTGGCGTTGGATATTGTCGGGCAAAGGACTGAGATTCTTGTAGTTTTCAAGGATGTCGATTGCCTTTTCATAAGAACGTTCGACAATATCTTTGCCGCCATCGGCTAACCAGGCTTCCCGATTGCGCCGATCCAGTAATTGGGCTCGAGAAAGCTCTTTGAAATTCTTGTAGGTGTGATCATGGCTAATGAATTCTCCGCCGGGTCCTACCGCACGAACAACTTCGAGAGCCATTTTTTCATCCGTTACAGGAATTCCTTTTACTGTATGCAGAATCATGCGGGCCATTTCATTCTGCATTACCAGTTGAGCATAGTCCCAGGTTAAGCCCCCCTCGAGCATTCCCAGGCCGTAAATCATGTTAGCGCCTGCTAACGCCGGTAATAAGGCGGTCAGAGTAAACTCATGGGCTGCTTGGGCATCAGGGACTTTGCTATCAGTCTATCCCCCGGCGACCCAGCTTGGCAAGTTATAGAATTGAGCCAGCTTGGCTACTGCCGCACTGAATAAGGCCAACTCGGGTGTGCCAACGCTGGCAACCGTCGTCCGGAGGTCCATCATGGTCGTAGAAGTACCGTAGACCATAGGGTGGCCCTTTTTCACTAATTGGCTGAGGACCAGCATACTTAATATTTCGGCATTATGGGTTACTAAGGTACTTGCTAAATGTACACAGGTTGTTCCCCCGGCCAATCCCATGGAGTTGATCTTAGCGGGGACCCCCATGCGGATCGCTTCGATGAGGGTATCGGTAGCTCCTTTGGAGTGAACCAGGGGGCTAACAGGGTCCGTACTTTGCGAAAATAAGGGTCTCTCGCGGAATTTGTCTTCCCCTCCCGAGACAACATAACCCATTTTAGCAACGGCGCGCATATTTTCCGGACGGTTCATGCCGATATAGGCATGTTTGGTAGAGTAATTATAAAAAGATTCTGCAATATGAACTTGTGCGACATCCGGATCTACTTCCGAAGGTCCGATGGCCCGCTCAAAGATGATTATCTGATCCATTGCTTCGCAAAACCGCGTAACATCGTCCACATCTTTTTTTAGAGGCTTACGCATTGCCCGGGTATAAGGATCGATCATCCGCACTGCTTCGCCGAAGTTGACAAAACCGGTCCGGTTTCCTTCATTGAGCCAATCATTTTCCGGGTTCCTGCCACAGGCCCGAAAAGTGTTGGGAATTGAGCGCAACGAATCTTCCACCAAGTAGGCTGGAATTTTGACAATATTGGTCTCCGGATTCAGAGTACAGCCATTACTGTAAAAGATCTCGCGGGCTTCCTCACTTTCCACTTTAACCCCGATATTCCATAGTATATCTAGGGTAGCCAAATGGATATCATAGAGTTCATCATAGGTAAACATGTTAAGGCCGATTCCTTCCCTGCGAAGGGAACCGGCATGCAGCCCTCTAACAGTCAACAATTTTCACCTCCAAATATTTTGTGAGAGTACAATGCCATCGGAGAAGTATCGAGAGATCACCTCCTTTTAAGATTGTTTCATGGCAATTTTGTTGAGACGCAGGATATTTAAAAATTATGCAAGATTTATGCCAGTGCCTAAAATAACAAAACCACCCATCTTGACACTGGGTGGTTTTAAAAGCTAATTCATTTTTGATTCAGGATAAGTTGATTTTGGGTGTCGGCGAGGTATTTGCGAATAAGACGGCTGGCCTTGCTTTGACTGATTTTCAAATGCTTAGCAACTTCATAGGAACTACCTAAATCTCTATACGCGTTCAAAATCAGGTTTTTTTCCACTTCGTTGACTGCATCGTCCAGTGAAAGAACCTGACTAGGCTCGGCAGGCTCAATTGCCGTGCTTAAAATGTCCCCACCCGGCTTTACGGGTGGATTAAATCCTTTAGGGAGATCAATCTCATCAATCAGATTTCCTTGATTAATAACGACTAATCGCTCTATGGTATTTTCCAATTCACGGGCATTGCCAGGCCAGGGATATTCAGTAAATAAGTCTAAAACTTTCTTCGATAATTGCCGCTCCGTTTTGTACTTCGCATTAAAATTTTCTAGAAAATAAAGGGCCAAAGGCACGATTTCCTCTTTTCTTTCGCGCAGGGGAGGAAGTTCAATTTCAAAAATATTTAATCGATAGTACAGGTCTTCGCGGAATTGTCTTTTTTTTACTAAGGCATCAATATCTTGATTAGTGGCGGCGATGATACGGCAATTGACCTGTTGAACCTCACGCCCACCCACTTTGTAGTACTGATTTTCATGGAGTACTTGCAAAAGCTTGGCCTGCATGCGTAAAGGAAGTTCCGCAATTTCATCAAGAAAGAGGGTTCCTTCACTGGCTAACTCGACAAGACCGATATTTCCTTTACTATTGGCGCCGGTAAAGGCGCCTTTTGAATAGCCGAAGAGTTCAGATTCCATAAGTTCAGAGGGAATTGATGCACAGTTGACAATGATAAAGGGCCCATTCTTGCGCGGACCATTTTTATGAATATGTTTTGCCATGTGGCTTTTACCCGTTCCCGATTCGCCCAGGAGCAACACGGTGGAGTCTACTTGAGAAATTCGTTGAACCAGATCTAACAAGTTCCCCATTTTACGGCTTCTCGTAATAAATTCGGGAATATTCATTTCTTTTTTGCGTAGGGTTTCTACCTCGAATTGGTAGCGATCAAGAAGCTCTTGGCTTTTGGCTAATTCCATTTTCAAGCCGGTGGACTCGGTGATATCTCTGGCATTCTCAATTATATATTCAATATTACCGTTAGCGTCCAGGATCGGTGTCGCGGTTGTTAATAGGGTTTTGCCGGTTCGGGTTTTTTGCTCAAGGGTTACGGTTTTCTTTCTTTTTAAAGCAATGGGGCTGACGCGTGGAAACCAATAATGGCCATCGCTGACTTCTTTGGAACTCTTGCCAATGATTTCGGAAGCTTTAACACCACAATGCCTTTCCACCGCATGATTTACATAGACGACTATGCCTTGGGCATTGATGACATAAATTTCATCATGGGCCTGATCCAAGATCTTTTTTAACAGTTCGTAATTGAGCTGGGGTGTTTCGGCCATGCAATCACCTCTTTTGAATTCAATTTATCGAACTTTTCGCGTAATTTGAACATTTCGTCAAAGCTTAAAGGAAATCCTTCTATAGTGGGAGAATTGCTAAAAACTAACAGCAAAATTGACTTAAGAAGTCAGTTTTGATTTAGACGTAAAGATTTCCAACAGCCTGAGAATTAGAGATTGGGGGATATTGGCCCGGCTTTGATCACTGTTTAGATTGGCACGTTTCTTGCTTATTATTTTGGTAATCACAGTACTTGACATAAGCAAGGGTAAGTAAAAGCAAAGGAGGATAGGATTAGAAGGCACTCTTTATTAAGTTCATGGAGCAAAGTGGTATCAAGTGAAATGGAGGGAGAATATGTCCAATTTAAGTAGGGGGAATCTACAAGAATTACAGATGAGTAAGGACTTATCCCATGCCAAGAAAGGTTTGCTTTGGGGTATCCTTTCCGGAGCCACTTGGGGGCTGGACGGGGTGATTCTTGGGATAGCTTTAGCTATGTCTCCTTTTACAGGGGGGGCAACACTCTATGCAGGACCGCTTGCCGGGGCTGCAATGCATGACGGCTTTGCGGGATTTTGGTTATTTCTTTATAACTTGTTTACCGGACGCTGGCGAGAGTATATCCGGACTCTAAACACTAAGCCGGGTAAGATCGTCCTACTGGGTGCGTTGTTTGGCGGTCCGATTGGGATGTCCGGCTACCTTATTGGTATTAATCTGGCAGGTGCTTCCTATGCCCTTTCGATTACCGCAATGTATCCTGCTATTGGGGCTATCTTGGCTTTCTTCGTTCTGAAGGAGAAGATTAGGCCTCGTGTCTGGTTAGGGATCGCCCTCTGTATCATTGGGGCAATAACCGTCAGTTATGTACCACCGGAAGGAGATTTCCCCTACTTTTATCTGGGAATCGGTCTATCCTTATTGGCATGTATAGGCTGGGGTACTGAAGGAGTTCTCTCAGGTTTTGGTATGGATATGGTGGACCCGGCGGTTGCCATTGGTATTCGTGAAGCGACGTCCTTTGTGGTCTACTTTATTGCAATATTACCTGCTTTTGCCGGGATGATTATATTCTGGGAAGCTTTCCTTGCCAATGCCCTTCTTTATGTGGTTCTCGCCGGCTTCTTTGGTGGCTTATCCTATTTAGCCTGGTATCGCGCCATTAATATGACCGGAGTTGCCCGGGCCATGGCCTTCAATATTTCCTACGCTCTTTGGGGTGTATTTTTTGGCTGGTTATTGACCGATCTGCAAATTACCCCAAACCTTTTGGGCGGCGCTGCAATTATTTTTATAGGTACCGTTCTTGTTACTGCTAATCCCAAAGAACTTCTCAAACTGAGAAACAACTAAGTAAGGGGGGCGTCACATGAAATTACCGATGCGGTTTCGCATTCTTCACCTTCTCACCACCAACCCAAATGGACTTTCCGAGTCGGAAATTATGGAGGCCTTAAAGCCCGAATATGGCGCTGAAGGCCAGTATAACCGCAAAAATATCGATACCCATCTAGCGTCCATGAAGGCTGTAGGTCTTATTGAGATCAGCGATTTGTTTATGGGCGATAAAGAAGAATTATCGCATAAATTCAAAGCGACTGAAAACGGTTTTAATTATCGAAAATATCTCCCTAAGGCATGGCTTGATAATGATCCTACCCGGAGTGCACCGATGTAAACGTAAAAAGCCGAGACCCGCCGAGCCGGTTTGATTCGGCGGGTCCATAGTAATGAGGAGCGGAGGATGAACAATGGGCGAGAAGCAACGGGTAATTCAAGAGTATGTGCCTGGAAAACAAGTGACGATGGCCCATATCATTCCTAATCCTCAAGGGGATATTCATGAGCGGCTGGGGATAATCAACCAAGGGGCAATTGGCATCATGACCATCACTCCCAGCGAGGCTGCCATAATTGCCGCAGACGCTGCCGGTAAAGCCGGGGATATAGAGGTAGGTTTTCTCGACCGCTTCACAGGTTCCCTGGTTATCACCGGCGATGTAGCCAGTGTGGAAACAGCCATCCATGCTGCCGTCAACACTTTGGTTCGAGTTCTCGGTTTTAGCTCCACGGAAGTGACCAAAAGTTGAATAGTAAGGAAATACGAATTCTACTCATAGGGAGCATTGGCGCCGGTAAAACCTCCCTTAAACAAACCTTAAATCAAGAATCCTTGCATTATAAAAAAACGCAAGTCCTTGATTTTTCCGGAATCTTTATCGATTGCCCGGGGGAGTACCTGGAAATACCAAGGTACTATCATGTATTAATCGATGTCAGCCACCGCGTGACGGAAATCTGGGCTTTACACGACTCTACAAAAACCCGTTCCTTTTATCCGCCTAACTTTGCCCAAGTTTTTCGCAAGCCCGTCATTGGCGTTATAACCAAAATCGATCTTCCTCAAGCCAATCTTGAGCTTGCCCGTTCCTTTATGGCTTATGCGGGCATTGTGCAACCCTACTATGAAATATCTGCGCTGACTGGAGAAGGGATTTCTTCTCTTGCTCAGAGGCTCGGGCTTAGTCCGGTTCAACCAAATTGAAAGGAGTATTGAAAATGGCATATAAAGAAGAGCTTATCGCCCTTGGTATGGTAGAAACAAAAGGGGTTGTCGGGGCAATTGAAGCAGCAGATGCAATGGTTAAGGCCGCTAATGTTAGCCTCATCGGCAAAGTTAAAGTGGGAGGGGGGTTGGTAACAGTCATGGTTCGTGGTGATGTAGGGGCTGTAAAGGCCTCGGTAAAGGCCGCGGCACCGGCATCAACC
>NZ_CEVWNY010000068.1:0-16174 GCF_982384815.1 Desulfitobacterium sp.
CGCGAATTTGCCAGAAAACAAGGAATTGTTCATTACTGGGAGCAAGGAAGAGTAGGGGTAGAACACTGCCTACTTCCTGAACAAGGGGTTACATTGCCCGGTGATGTGATTATCGGGGCAGATTCGCACACCTGTACTTATGGTGCTTTAGGGGCCTTTGCCACCGGCGTCGGAAGTACGGACCTGGCGGCAGGAATGGCTACCGGTGAGGCTTGGTTTAGAGTACCGGAGTCCATTAAATTCGTTTTCAAAGGAACGAATTTCCAACCTTGGGTTAGTGGTAAGGACTTAATTCTTTACACCATCGGCAAAATCGGTGTCGATGGGGCACGTTATCGGGCTATGGAATTTACCGGCGAGGGTATCGGTGCCTTATCCATAGACAGTCGTTTCACTATGTGTAATATGGCAGTGGAAGCCGGAGCCAAAAATGGCATCATTGCTCCTGATGAAAAGACTTTAGCCTATGTTAATGAACGGGCAAAAAGACCCTTTAAAGTTTATAACAGTGACCCTGATGCAGAGTATGTGGAAGTCTACGAATGGAATGTAGCGGATATCCCTCTTCAAGTAGCTTTTCCCCATCTGCCGGAAAATGCTAAGCCTGTTAGCGAAGGTAAAGGGATTAAGCTTGACCAAGTGGTTATTGGTTCCTGTACCAATGGCCGCTTAGAGGATATCCGGGTAGCAGCCCAAATCATGAAGGGAAAAAAGGTCCATTCGGATGTGCGCTTAATCGTTATTCCCGGCACCCCAGATATTTATAAACAAGCCCTGAAAGAAGGGCTTCTGGATATCTTCCTTGATGCGGGAGCTGTAGTCAGTACTCCAACCTGTGGACCTTGCCTCGGCGGCTATATGGGTATTCTGGCCAAAGGAGAAAAGGCACTCTCCACCACAAATCGGAACTTTGTCGGCCGGATGGGACATCCGGAAAGTGAGGTCTACCTGTCCGGACCGGCTGTGGCGGCAGCTTCAGCAGTTACCGGCGAAATCTCACACCCAGAGGAGGTGCTATAATGGCTAAGGCTTGGAAATTCGGCGATGATATCGATACGGATGCCATCATCCCGGCACGATATATGAATCAATTCAGCCCGGAGCATCTGGCCGCCCATTGCATGGAAGATGCGGATGTCAATTTTGCTAAGGAAGTACAGCCCGGTGATGTGATTATCGGCGGCAAAAACTTTGGCTGCGGCTCTTCCCGTGAACACGCCCCTGTAGCTATTAAGGCGGCAGGAGTAAAGGCAGTTATTGCGGATTCCTATGCGCGGATTTTTTATCGGAATGCCTTAAATATCGGCATGCCTATTCTGGAATGTCCTGAAGCCGTTCAAGGGATCGAAGCCGGGGATGAAATCTCTGTGGATTTGGAAACAGGTAAGATAGTTAATCACACCAAGAACACAGAATTTCAAGCGCGTCCCTTCCCACCCTTCATGCAAGACTTAATCAAAGCCGGTGGACTCATTCCATATGTGAAGGGAAGAAGTGAAAATGCCTAAAATTGCTGTATTACCAGGTGATGGGATTGGTCAGGAGATCATTCCCCAAGCCGTACGAGTATTAAAAGCCGTCTTAGCGGGTAAAGCGGCTGACTTTGAATTCAAGGAGTACCCTGTCGGTGGAGCCGCCATTGAATTGGTGGGCAAAGCCTTGCCTGATGAGACTCTGAAAGGATGCCAAGAAGCCGATGCAGTGCTACTGGGAGCTGTGGGTGGCCCCAAGTGGGATCACTTGCCAGCCTCTGAACGCCCGGAAACCGCGGCACTCCTGGGGCTACGCAAAGGACTTAACTTTTATGCCAACATCCGCCCTGTGCGGATGATTCCCAGCCTGCTGTCTACTTCCACTTTAAAGGAAGAAGTCTTGGATGGAGTGGATATGGTGGTCATTCGGGAGTTAACAGGGGGAGTGTACTTCGGCGAAAAGGGTCGCTCCGATAATCCTCGTTCGGCTTATGATATGATGACTTATTCGGAGGAAGAGATTCGCCGCATCCTAATTCAAGGCTTCGAGACGGCAAAGATTCGCAACAAAAAGCTCTGCTCCGTGGATAAGGCCAATGTTTTGGAAACTTCCCGCCTTTGGAGGGAGATTGCCAATGAGTTGGCCAAAGACTACCCCGAAGTAGAATTAACTCACATGTATGTAGATAATGCAGCCATGCAATTGGTTCGCAGCCCCAAACAATTCGATGTCATTGTTACTGAGAATATGTTCGGTGACATTCTTACCGACCTAGCTTCCATGCTGGGCGGCTCCATCGGTATGCTGTCTTCCGCAAGCCTCAGTGGGCAAAAAGGTATGTATGAACCGGCCCATGGCTCCGCCCCTGACATCGCCGGTAAGAACTTAGCTAATCCTTTAGCCACCATTCTTTCAGCAGCCTTAATGCTTCGCTATACCTTTGATATGGAGGAAGAAGCAGCACGAATCGAAGCCGCAGTCGAAAAAGTCCTTGAACAAGGGTATCGGACCGGGGACCTAGCTCGACCTGGTGATAAAGTTGTAGGAACTGTCGAGATGGGAGATGCAGTACTGGCTGCACTCTAAGCTGCAAACAAGCATCTTATTTGCATTCTGGAAGTCCATGGAATAAATCAAGTCAGCTTCAGGTAGAGTAAAGACTTCGCCTGAAGCTTTTTCCTTTGGCTTTTTAAAAAGGCAAATTAATGTAATTCGGGAAAATAAGTATAGGTGATCCCCAAAAAACACATTATAATGTCGAAGGGTACGTAATGGTTGAGCCAAGATCAGACCACTCTGTAGATGCAGAAACAAGTGAGGGATTTAGAATGAGTGATAAAAGTAAGAAAACCAAAAAGAATGCTAAGCAATCGGAAAAACAAAACAATAACGGGGAGTAAAAAAATGAAAAAACCTTCGTAGCCTTTTGGGCCGCGGAGGTTTTTATTGCAATATTAAAACGTCTCAGTGCTTAATTCGAACCCTTCAAGGTTTGCTGTTTCTTCAATTTCGATAAGCAAGTACCGCCGACCATCCTTCTTGACCTGTTTAATGTTTTTCAGATCTTGGGGACTAACAGAAATGCTCACGGTATTATTTTCGATTTTTATTGATTTCCCTGTGAAGTTGGGGATGATGTTGGATGCCTTAAACTCATATTTTTCGGTCCCAGTAACTTTCATGAAAGCGGTTTCAAGCCCTTGAGTATTTTCAACCCCGCTGGCTTGCAGGATCTTTTCCATATCTTTTAACCCCACACTAGGGACTTCTGGGTTTTCTTCTTCTTCATTTCTCTCGAGAATAGTATTCACACTCTCATAGATCCTGGCGATCTTCTCCGGCTCGATTTCTTTTCCTGCTATTTCTTGAACGATTTCGAGAAATTGGGCTCTTTCTGTTTGAGCCGTTGTAGGTAACTCGCATCCCAGGACCTTAGTAAAGAATTCTACGTTCGGGTCATTGGCTTTATTGGAATAATAAACTACTTTATTCACATCAGCCGAATTATCACTCCATGAGGGGAACATAAACCCGTCTAGGGGTGAAGTTAAGTTAATCGTGACATCCATGGGGATATCAGCTTTAAAAGCTTTACCTTCAAAGTCGAATTTGAGGGCGGTTTTGGGGATGGTTACGGGATTAACACTGCCCATGAAAAATTCAAAGGAGAATACGACATCATCTAGTCCAGATTCATCTTCTCGTGTTTCCTTTTTCATGGGTTTATAGACTTCACCCCGAATAAAAGACACCATATAATCGCCTTGGTAATTACAGTTTTCAATGATTTGAAGAGCGATTTCTTCAACTTGATCTATAAAATCACTTGATTTAAGTGTCTCTATAAATGATTTTTGGGTAGGATTTTGCCCCAACTTATTATCCGAGAATTCCAACCCAAAAACTTTGGAATCTAGGGGGCCCGTAAGTAGCTTTTTAAAATTCTTGATATAAAGTTCTTGCTTCTCCGAATCCATTCTCTCAAAATACTCTTTTTCGGTGCCGATGATTTGTTTTAAATCCCCTTTGACATAAATGCTAATAACATCGCCGAGTTTCAGTTTGGTATTGTCTAATTTAAACTCCTTACGAATACTTGCTACGTCGTTTCTATTCATCTAATTTTCCTCCTAAAATGCAACTTATATTAAAGTAGCAAATTTTAGCGTTTATAGTCAATGGTATCCCGCCATCTTCTTAGCGGTCAATTTACCTAGCAGGAAGCCGAGAGGCAGTGATAAGGAAAAATATAGCCATTGTTGGGTCTGCAAGGCCGCGAAGAGAGCTAAGATGATCCATCCAGGGCAAGCAAATAAAAATAGTGTACGGCTTGCCGACTTGCGTTTTATTGCTGGGTTCATTGGAAAAATTGAGACAAAGGGGGAATTGATCCATTCCAACCAGTACAATTTTCCGATAGAAGTAAGGAGCAATATGGACACTCCTAATAAGACCCATTTCCAAATTAGCGGGAAAACCGAAAGGCATAAGGCGTACATGCCAACTACTTGAAAGTAAAACGTTATGTTAGGGCGATGGCGTAAATTGGCTTTAAGGCATAATTCGATAAGAACATTTTCCGGGGTTCGCTTCCGAAAAATCACTTCCGAGTTTCTGAATAACCAAGTGCGAGTTCTTAAGATGGTTGGTTTTTTGGTATAAGTGCCTGCGTATCTTAATAGGACGTTGGCAAACTTCATTTTCGCAGCTTGTCCCAGGGAAATATCCTTAAGCAATGTTCCCTTGAGGGATAACCGGCGCATTATTAGGATAACAAAAATTGCAGCGAGCCCAAAAATTGCAAAATAGAAGAGCTTTTCTAGATTTATTAAAGAGTAGACTGCGAAATACAGATAAATCCCTGATGCTATAATACGAGCACTGAGAGCTAAAAGATATTCCCAGCTCCGAAAACGGATTTTCAGATATTGATTGAGGATACCCAAAGTCGCTTTTAAAAGAAAGGTTAAGGCAAAGAAATAAAGAAAAGTGTGTATCGAAAAACCATAGCCCAAGATTAGGAGGGGAGCTAGTACAAAGCAGAAAAATGCGGATAGTAGTAAGCTCAAGCAAGTATGGTAGGCGATACTATAGCCGGTTAGTGCTTTGATCCAGGTTTTACTTTGAAAAAGAAAGATCTGATCAGCATCTTCCACAAAAATTCGCAATGTCCCCGACCAAACAAAGCCCAAGACAACAAATATTATCAATTCCAAAGGAATCAGGGAAAATACCGGGGGAATTTCCTTCCACCACTCAAAATAGGTATGCAGGAAAAGAGCCGAAAAAGGAATGACAATATAAAGCGCCACTACCCAATCCACTACGGTCTTCCACACGGAATATTGAAATTTCCAGTTAGTAATGAGGCGGTGTAGGAATAGACTTCGCGCTGTTTTCATGATTTTTTCTCCACAAGATTGATAAAGCAATCAAAAAGTGATCCGTGAGGTAAAACACTCCGCTTTCTAATTTCTTCAATATTCCCTTGGGTAAGGATTGTCCCCTCGTTTAAGAGCACGAAGGAGGTACATATTTTTTCCGCAGTATCTAGGGAATGGGTGGACATTAAAACCCCACTGCCTTCATCTCTGGCTTTCTGAATCAGTGCGAGTAAATCCCTTACACCTAGAGGGTCGAGGCCGATAAATGGTTCATCAATGATCAAAAGGGAAGGTCTAAGCAGAAAGGCCATGATAAGCATAACCTTTTGTTGCATGCCTTTGGAAAAGGAAACAGGCAGGTTGTGTTTAACCTGCTTAAGTCGGAATAATCTAAGTAATTCTTCGGAGCGTATCTCTAGTTCCCTGGGGCTGATTCCATTGACAGCGGCGGCAAATTCTAAATGCTCCCATAAGGTCAGTTCTTCATAAAGAATAGGCTGCTCCGGAATATAGGCGTAGTTTTTCTGGGCTTCTCGAAACTCGACACTGCCGTTTATTTTGGGCAGGAGTCCCATTATCCCCTTAAGCACGGTACTTTTTCCGGCTCCGTTTGGACCAATTAAACCCATTAATTCGCCGGAGCGAACGGATAAATCGATGTCCCTAATGACGATACTGTCTTTCGCATACCCGGCCGAATTTATTTTCACTTTAACCAAATCAGTATCAGTGCTATCTCTATTTGGTGTTATCATCATCGAACTCCATTTCATATTGATGGGCTTTCTTATGATTATACCTATTGGCAAGCAAAAAAATCATGATAAAGAAGAGGGAAAATAAGATTGGGTAGGTTATCGAACCTCCTAAGTTAGCTGCGGAGGAATTATTCTTACTCAGCGTTCCGCCGATATAAATCACTGAGGCAACTAAAGGAATGGCAAGGGCAGTTAGTAATCCCTTAACCGCTTGTTTGGCAGTGTTCACGGTAGGAACGCTGATCTTCAGCATCTGCATTCTGATAAATTGATAAAGGGGAAAGAAGATTAAGATCAGATATTCTGTGAGATATTCCTTGAGCCCCATATGAAAGGCAAGGGTCTTAATAAGAAAAGATATGGCGGCACCAAATAAAATAATTAAAGCAATTTCACTGCGAATCTGATGTTTTGCTTGCTCTATTCTTTCATCATGCATCTTTAACATTCCGGTCATCCTCCCAAAAAAGATCGTTTAAAGTTTTTCCTAGGGTTTTGCAAATTGCGATACATAACTGTAAAGACGGATTAAATTTACCCGTTTCAATCATCCCAATGGTCTGTCTGGTTACTCCCACTGCCTCGGCCAATTGTTCCTGGGACATATCCAGGCTTGCCCGGGCAGCTTTCATTTTTAGGTTCCTCAACTGCATCCCTCCTTACATTACATATCATACACTATGATATACATATTGTAAAGTATATATTGCATAATGAATACTACAAAATCTACTTACTCTAGAAAAGATCCTTCGTTTATGCTCAGGAAAAATCCCGCACTATGTCATGCTGAACGCCGTGAAGTGTTGCAGGTGGTACCAAAAGGATGGCATCGGATAACAGAACTTAAATATTCCGTGGGATTTTAGGAGTTCACTTGTATAATAGATTAGATAAGGGAGGAGGTGAGCCCGTGGATGAGAGGATTATAGAGCTAATCACATCTCAAAAGAGCGAAGGCCTAAGGTTTTTGCAACAGCAATACGCAGGACTGATTCATTATATTGTCGGAAATATTGTGCAACACAAGGATGATACAGAGGAATGTATCAGCGATATCTACATAAAAGTCTGGAATTCAATTGGGAGCTACTCTCCGGAGAAAGGTAAGTTTTCCACATGGCTCACAGTCATATCGCGTAATACGGCCCTTAATTATCTAAAACACAAGCATAGGACCTACGAGGAATTGAAAGAGGATACTGCTGATACATCCTCATTGGAAGAAGTTGTCCTCCGCCAAGAACGGGCGGAGGAGTTAAAACGTGTAATATCTTCGCTTTCGCCTGAAGAACAGCATATTTTTTACCGTAAATATTACTATCTGCAAAAGACTGCTCAAATTGCTGCCGAGCTAGGAATGACAGAGCGCTCTGTTGAGGGAAAATTATACCGTTTGCGCAAAAAGCTGCAAAAGAAATTGGGAGGTGAGTTCAGATGAGGGAAAAAGTTTTTGATTTCGACCAACAGATGATTGACCACCTCAGTGAAATAATCCCTCCAGAAGAGGAAATCCGCAGGACAAACCCATGGAGCAAACCCATTGGCTTTGTCACCTGGGGTCTTATCCTCACAACTCTGCATTTGAACTTTTTATATCTGCAATATATTTTGCCTACAATTGGCGTTATACTGATTTTTCTCGGCTTTCGCAGTCTGAGAAATGTAAACAAATATTTTAAGGTACTATGGATATTTTCTGTATTTAAGCTGCTTTTACAACTGGCGGATCTCGTTTTGATTTCTACGCCCTTAAATTCTATGGACTATCCGGAGCTTGCCGCGGGCACGGTGATGCTTGTTTTCCAAGTAACTATGTTTCTGATTTTCCAAGGAGCTTTGAATGAGGTTTATAAAAAATTAGCTAAACCTATCAAAGAAACCCCACTACTCTGGGCAGCTTTGTGGGCAGTGGCAGCATTTTTTATTGCGCTATCTTCGCTGTCTAGGAGTTGGTTGGTTTTTATCCCTATGGTTATATGCTATATCCTTATTGTCCGATCCTTGTTCAGCATAGGTGACCTGTTGGATGATACAGGATATGTTCTGACAAATGCACCGGTCAAAATCAGTAATCGAACATTCGGATGGACGTATTTTCTGATTGCACTAACAACCATCATTACCTGCAATGTTATTTACAATCATCTGGAACTTGAGCCGCAAGAATATCATCTCCCGAAAATTACTGAAGAAAGGCAAAATTTACTGGACCTGGAGTTTCCGGCTGAAGCTTTGCAATATCTAAGTGATGAAGACGTAGCAATGTTAAGCGATGCTATAAATGTTGAAGTGTTTAATAAGCAGCTGATGTTTGACCCCAAGAGAGTTGAACACCGGGATAACTCTGAGGGCTATACCACCTATATTACCCATACTTATGAGCCGGGTAAAAGAAATATCGAGAATGCTACGATATTTATTGAAATGCCGGAAAATGTGGTATATGTCATGCAATATTTCACTTGGCTGGGGGGGAACCCGGTCTGGCAGGACGGCATCCTAATTTCCGGAGAAACAAAGGCGGATGATAAGGAGATTACCAGCAGTGGTTTGTTCTATAGAAAAAAAGGCATCGAATATCTGGCTGCTTTTCCACGACTTATGTGTGACAAAATATCACATAACACTTGGTTTGGCCAAGACTATTCCGTGCAAATAGCGGGTGCTCTCAGTTATCCCTTTGGCTCGGAAAGCCAAGGCGGCTATGTACTCTACCGTTATACGGTCAAGACCGACAGTGATATTTACGTTACCGATGCCCTCTTTAGCTACGTTCATCTTTTAAGTCCATTGCATATCCCATATGTAAGAACAGAAGATCAGATTTTAAATGGAGCTTACGCCTTTGTTGATGGGTTGCAGCAGCATTACACGAGCTATGAATCGCTGGCATTTAGGGGAAATGTAAACTGAATATGTTGAGGTTCTAGGGACCGCCGCCTTGGCGGTCCCTACGTTAACTCAAAAAGCTCTCTCAATTCCTCTTCGGTTAGTTTAGATAGCATAGTTTCACCGGGTTGGATGACGGAATCGATGAGTTTTTTCTTTTTGGCTTGGAGTGCGTTTACTTTCTCTTCGATGGTCCCCTGGGTGAGAAGCTTGATCACTTGGACCGAATTTTTCTGGCCGATGCGATAGGCCCGGTCTGTGGCCTGATCCTCAACCGCCGGATTCCACCAAGGGTCGAAATGGATCACAGTATCAGCACCGATTAAGTTTAAACCTGTACCACCGGCTTTTAAGGAGATGAGAAACACTTGGCCTTCACCGTTATTAAAGGAAGCGGCCATTTGGGAGCGTTCAAAAGCTGGGGTGGAACCACTCAGGTAAAAGTGTTCAATGTTCTCGGAGAGTAAATAGTCCCTAATAATATCCAGCATTGTAGTGAATTGAGAGAAGACCAGAACCCGATGGCCACCGGCCAAGGTGTCTGCCAGAAGTTCTTGGAATAGCAGCATTTTGCCGCTTTCGCCGGTATAATTATCGATAAACATGGCAGGGTGGGAACAAATCTGCCGTAGTCTGGTTAAAGCAGCTAGAATCTTGATCTGACTTTTGGCAAAACCTTGAGTGGCAAGATCCTGAGCTATCTGACTTTTGGTCTGCTGCAGGTAGGCAAGATAGATTTTTCGTTGTTCATCAGTTAAAGTAGCTTTAATCTCGGTTTCGATCTTGGGAGGAAGTTCTTTCAGAACATCCTTTTTTAGCCTGCGCAGGATAAACGGTTTAATGTGTCGACTTAATTCAGTAAGAGCCTGGGGATCATCGCCTTTGAGGACGGGAGTAGTGTATTTTTTCTGGAATTCTTGGTGAGTTAGCAAATAGCCAGGCATAATAAAGTTGAATAAAGACCAAAGCTCGGAAAGGGAATTCTCAATGGGCGTACCGGTGAGAGCAAAATAGCTCTTGGCTTTAATCCGTTGGACTGATTTGGCATTAAGAGTCTGGGGATTTTTAATATTTTGGGCCTCATCCAGGAAGCAATAGGAAAAATTAAAATCTGACAAATACTCAATATCCCGTCTTAACAAGGCATAAGAGGTTACAACCAGATCCGCTTGGTCGATGACCTTTAATTGCTCTTGGCGTTCCTGTGGTGTACCATCAATGACCAAGATGTTTAAATCAGGTGCAAATTTTTCCCCCTCTGCTTGCCAGTTATAGGTCAGGGAAGTGGGAGCAATGACAAGAGCAGGAGCGGTGATTGAGGGGACGTGTGTAGGGGCGGTAGGCAATGCAGTGGTGGCCGCGGTGGCGAATGTCTTTTCCGATAAAATAAAGGCAAGAACCTGCAGAGTTTTACCTAAGCCCATGTCATCGGCAAGAATCCCCCCGAGACCATAGGAAGCCAAGGTCTTGAGCCAGCGAAACCCCATCTTCTGATAATCCCGCAGTACATCCTTAAGTGATGCCGGTGGCTCAAACTCTCCATCTTGGGGTTCGAGAATACTCTGGACTAATTGCTTGAAGGCTTTATTCCGTTGGATACCAGGGAGATCGGCCTGACGGAGAAAACTATCGATATACATGGCTCTGAATTTGGGCAGTTGGAGAGTTTGGTTATGCAAATCCTCTCCCTTGAGATTTAAGTGATCAAGCAAAGTGGCCATGGATTCCAGCTCGGGCTGCATGAGATCAAGAAAGGACCCGTCCCGGAGTCTGTAGTATTTCCTTCTTAGTTTTAAGGATTGAAAGACCTGTGCCAGCTCATCTCCGTCAATATCACCATATTCAAAGGACACTTCCAGTAGGTCTAAGGATTCATCCAAACGCACTCGACCGGAAAAACTGGTGGAGGTGCGAATTTTAAGTTTAAAATCATCGGAGTAAAAGGTTTCGGCATATTCTTGTAACTGGGGAAGCCAGTTCACGGTAAAGTCAAAGATTTTATCATCGTCTTCCAGACTAATGGTGCCTTGGGAGACGATAAAATCAGCTTGTTCAAAGATCGAGAGGATTTTTCTTTCTTTTTCAACATCGCGAATGAGGATTTGCGCATCGGCTTCATCTGTCCTGCTTACGTTTCCTTGTGCTGAAAAAGGATTGATCATATGGCTCCCGTAGTGGAACTCTAGACGAGCTCGGATACCGCTTTCACCCAGCCTGTCGAAGTAGATCTTAGCCTGCAATTCTTCCCGCACAAAGTTTTTTGCCAGTTTGGGGTCAATGGAAACTGAACCGAGTTTTTCAATGAGGGGGATGGCTTCCGAGGCAAACATATCTTTTTGATTCGCCGGAAAAGTAAGGGTCTGACGGGCTTTTCCCGATAAGGTCTTGATGAGGTTCGGAAGGATAGATTGCTGCTCACAAGAAACTTGGTAGACTTCTTGGTCATAGAGATAGTAGCGGCCATCTTTTGTAAGCTGCAGAGGAAGCTTGCTTTTTAAAGCCAAGGCTAAGTCTTGCTCTTTTGAATTGATGGCGAAATCCAAGGGGATATCTTGTCGGATCACCTGAGTCGGGTAGGAAGTAGGAGCGGCTATTTCTTTGGCTGAAGTTAAGGTTAAAGAAAAAACTTTTTTCCCTAAGGCATCGAGGAGCTTGCCCAGATAGTAATGACTCAGTATGAAGGGCTTTTGGCTAAAGGGGGAAGCATAAGAAAAGGCCCTAAGCTCGTCGAAAGCTTCGTATTGACGCACCATGTCCTGAAGCATATCGATTATCTTTTGGTCCTCCTCGCTAAAGGTATGCAGGGTGGGATCATAGGTGAATTGCTTGCCGAAATAAAAGGAGCGACTATTTTGAATAACAGATAAAAACTCTTGCAAATCCTTCACAACATAAGGCCGCTTAAGCCCTACTTTGAGTTGTAATTGGCTATTGATCTGGCGTTTACCCGTGATTTGCAGCTCAATTTCAAAATTTAAGTTCTCGCGAAACATTTTTGGTTCAGGTTTTGAAAATAATGCCATAAAGTCTGGTACAGATTCTTTAGTAGCGGTATTTTTCGATTGGAATTCCGTCGATTTTCGTTGCATAGCTTTAAGCGTAGCAATTACATGCTTACAGGCACCAGGGTATTCATGAAAAGCGGGGCACGAGCAAGTATAGGCGGTGATGGTGCCGCTTTGATGAAATTTTATCTCAACATCATAAAGCCAAGTACCAATGACGGCGGCTGTTAGCAGATTCCTTTCTGAATCAAGTGATAATTTAACTACTCTAGCATCAAGTGCATAGGCAACCCCCATATCATAGGCCCTTTTACTCTGGGCCAGAGTGCGTAAGGTTTGTTCGTGAATCGTATAGGGAAATGACATGTTGACATCCTCCGGAAAATCAGAAAATACTATGGATAGCATACTCTAGTACTCTCTCATGAGTCAATTTTTATAGACGATCTTTTCCAGGATAATAAATAAAAATGCACTGACTTCTAAGTATAACATTTGCTTCCGTAAATTACATAATTGCTCTCTTTACTCAAATAAGACTAGAAGCATTTAATGTTTGGTTTCCATAATTTTTTTAGGGTCTCTCTAGCATATAGCAGGTTATTATGCTAAAATATAACAAAACTTAATTGACCCAATGCCGTAGACCGATCCAGTAGGTTTACTTGTTTTACTAGAGAGGGAAGGGATGGTGGAACTTCCTAAACACGAGTATACCGAAACCCAATCGTGAGGTTTTGATGATGAATCAAACGGTTCCCGCCGTTATCGGGTTTAAGGTGGCGTATTGCAAACTAGGTGGTACCGCGGAAGGCTTCTTTCGTCCTTGTCAAAGGAATGAAAGGGCCTTTTTTGCATATAGTCTTTCATGCTCGTATTAGGTTAAGATACTTCGCAATGCTCAATATGACAGGGAACGCAGTATGACGTGGACTAGGAGCAGCACGGTGTCATCCTGAAGGAAGAATGATTGAAGGATCTTTAGAATTAGGGAAATAGAGAGGTAGATTCTTATGAAAAAAATCGGCTTTATCGGTGCGGGAAACATGGCTGAAGCCATTATTAAAGGCCTAGCAACAATAGGTAAATATGAGATCCGAGTGACCAATCGCTCTGATCAGGAGAAACTGGAAAAGATGAAGGAAACCTATGGAGCTATTCCAGTCTCTTTTGCCGAAGTGGTCAAAGATTCGGAGATTATTCTATTAGCGGTGAAGCCCAAGGATGTCTCGGAAGTGCTGGCTCAGGTCAGTAGAGATATTAAAGAAGACCAGCTCTTTATCAGCGTGGCGGCAGGAATTCCCTTGGCCTTACTGGAAAAACATTTGCCTCATAATCCAATCATAAGGGCTATGCCCAATACTTCCAGCGCAGTTATGCATTCCATGACCGGCTTAGTGAAAGGGCAAAGGGTTAGCGAAAAATACCAAAGGGATGCGGAAGGGATTTTTGGCGCGGTTGGTAAGTATATCTGGATCAGTGAAGAGCAGATGAATCCACTGATTGCCATGAGTGGAAGCGGCCCGGCTTATTTTTACCTCTTTACTGAGGCTATGATCAAAGCAGGGGTGGAGATGGGCTTTAGTCCCGAGGTTGCGGAGGATTTAGCTAGAGAAACCCTTGTTGGGGCAGCGAAAATGGTGGCTGCGAGTGGGAAATCCCCCAGCGAACTGCGGGTGGCGGTTACTTCTCCCAAAGGAACCACCCAAGAAGCCTTAAATGTGTTCTGGGAAAATGGCTTAGAGGAGCTGGTAGCCCGGGCAGCCAAAGCTTGCAAAACCCGAGCGGAAGAGCTGGAAAGGGAGTATCTGGAGTGAGTGATCTGCGCAGAGTTATCATAAAAATAGGGAGCAGCAGCTTAAATCATCCTCAAGGAGGCCTTGATGACCAAGCAATTGATCGAATAGCAGCGGTGATTGCTGAAATTCGCAAGCTTGGGGTGGAATGTGTTCTTGTCAGCTCCGGAGCAGTAGCGGCCGGTGTCGGAAAACTAGGCTTAAAGGCTAGACCTAAGAACGTAGCTGGTAAGCAGGCCGTAGCTGCGATTGGGCAAGGGGTCCTGATTGAGAAATATGCTCTTGCTTTAGAAGCTCACGGATTAGTCTGTGCTCAAGTTTTACTTTCGCGTATTGACTTGGCAGAGGCTTCCCGTTATCGCAATGCACAAAACACTCTGGAACAGTTGCTTCGGTATCACGTGGTCCCGATTATTAATGAAAATGATACGGTTGCGGTTGAAGAGCTTTGTTTTGGGGATAATGACCGCCTTTCCGCCTTAGTGGCAGGTTTGGTTCACGGGGATCTATTAGTGATTCTTACTGATGTAGATGGGCTTTACTCTGCTAATCCAAAACTGGACCCTAAGGCCGAGCTTATCGAGGAAGTGGCTGATCTGGCCCAAGTGATGGGCATAGCCGGGGGAGCGGGAAGTTCCATGGGTACAGGGGGAATGGTTACAAAGTTAAAAGCAGCGGAAATCGCCACCCGTTTTGGTATTGGTATGTTCCTCCTTCACTCAAAGCGCATGATGGACATTACCAGGTTAATTCAAGGAGAACGGCCCTTGGGTACTTATTTTGTACCTGCTGCTCATCGAATCATGGGCAAGAAGCGCTGGATCGCCTATGGAGGATTATCCGAGGGCAGCATTTTTATCGACCAAGGGGCAGTGAATGCTTTACTTAAGGGAAAAAGCCTCTTGGCTTCGGGAATTACCGGCATCGATGGCGTCTGGGAGCGAAAAGAGCTGGTACGCATAAACAGCCCGGAGGGTATAGAAGTGGCTCGGGGCTTAGTCGAACTAAGTAGTGAAGAATTAGAAAAAGTGCGTGGTAAGCACTCGGAAGAGATGCTGGCTATAATTCCTAACCTGGAAGGAGAAGAGGTCATTCATAGGGACAATATGACTTTAATGTTAGAATACTGCTATGAGTTAACCTAAGTTGAAGCACAGGTGAATCAAGGGGATAGGTCATGTTATTCATGGAGGTTTATATAGTTGTATTGGGTCAAGATACTTCACTGCGTTCAGTATGACATAGCCCAGTGTCATCCTGAGCACTAGCGAAGGATCTTTTCCAGGTAGGGTTGTATAGGAAGGAGAGTTTAGAATGGATTTTGCACCTGAACTTATCGCCATTGGTCAAAAAGCTAAGGATGCCGCTCGTAAATTGGCCTATGCCGGCACTGCCGCCAAGAATAAGGCTTTACTGGCTATGGCAGAGGCTTTGCTGAGGCATGAACAAGAGATTTTAGAGGCTAATCAAAAGGATGTAGAAAGGGCAATTCAAAAAGGAACCAAGAAGTCTTTAGTTAACCGTTTAACCCTCAGCTCCGATGGAATTCGGCAAATGAGTGATTCCTTAAAAGAAGTGGTGAACTTAGGGGATCCCGTAGGAGAAGGGGAGTTTTGGACTCGCCCCAATGGTCTGCGCATTCTGAGGACTCGTGTCCCCTTAGGAGTTGTGGCGATGATCTACGAGGCTCGTCCCAATGTAACGGTGGATGCGGCAGCTTTATGCCTGAAATCCGGGAATGCGGTTATTTTACGGGGAGGTTCTGAAGCCATTGAAAGCAATAAGGTCTTAAGTAGGGTGATCTCGGAAGCTGCTGAAAGCCAAGGCATGCCAAGTGGCAGTATTCAACTTCTGGAAAATACTGATCGTGAATGGGTTCAGCAATTACTCAAAATGAACTCTTATCTAGATGTGATTATTCCGCGTGGCGGGGCGGGCCTGATTCAAACGGTGGTCAAAGAATCTACCGTACCAGTCATCGAGACCGGCACAGGAGTCTGTCATGCTTTTGTCGATCGTGAAGCCAATCTGGAAAAAGGGGTACGCATTGTTTTTAATGCCAAGACCCAAAAACCTGGTGTGTGCAATGCCTTAGAGACTGTTCTTGTGGATGAGTCTATCGCCACTGAATTTTTATCCCTGCTGGGAAAGGAATTCCAAGACTACGGTGTAGAAATTCGCGGTTGTGAAAAGACCTGTGCCATTCTACCTTATGCTAAGGAAGCAACTGAGGAGGATTGGGGAACTGAGTACCTGGATCTCGTCATCAGTGCTAAGGTAGTTAAAGGTGTGGATGAGGCTATGGACCATATTTATCAATATAGTACCAAACATTCGGAAACAATCATTACCGAGAATTACACCAC
>NZ_CEVWNY010000069.1:0-15795 GCF_982384815.1 Desulfitobacterium sp.
AGGCACCACTAAATAAGCGGTGCCAAGAATGCTAGTAGTTCTTATTTAATAATAATCTTCTCCGGATCAATTACATTATGAAGGAGATCTAATTCTTCATAAGTGGGTGTAGGAGTCTCTCCACTTACCTTGGAAATATTAAGCTCAAAGCTGCAATTATCACGGCAATCTTCAGGGGTGAAACCGGGATGAACGGTATACAAATACATTACACCGTTTTCATCAAAGCGATAAACTCCCATATCAGAAATTACCGCATACGGACCACCGCGAAAAGCAGATCCGTAAACATCTTTTTTATGAACCCACTCACGATTGGGCCCATGGGGGAATCGCCAACCGGGTGAGGTAATATAACTTACTTTTTCCACAAAACGCCTTTTTTGATTTAATTGAGGCATAATCAAGACACTTCTTTTGGCTAAGGAATGAATATCTGCGTTACCACCGCTTCCCGTGAGGCGTTTACCGGTGGGGCCCCCCATAAAGGTTGTATTAATATTACCATACATATCTACCTCGGCTCCACCCAAGAAAGCCAGGTCGACTCGTCCTGATTGAAGGTGGAGAAACGCTTCCATGAGACCGTCTGCCACGGCCCCCTGGTAACTGCAACGGGCATCGGCAACCGAAGTGGGTAAGTCAATCGGACGACCATCGATAGAACCGGCTTCATAGATACAGACGCATGTAGGTGCCTGAGTTTTCTGGGCCAACATGATGGCCAACATAGGCAACCCTGTTCCGGCAAAAACAACCTCTCCATCTCTTACTTGCCGTGCCGCTGCGCAAGCTAAGAGGTCCATTGGTTTAAACTCTCCGATATTAGAATTTGCTTTTTTGCTATCCATGATCTTACCCCCTTTTCATTGTTGAAGAATAACCTAAAGCGGGATTGGCTCGAAGGTTTTCAAGCCGGGTGACCCCTAGCTTATTTAAATATTCTTGGTGATCCTTTACCCCGAAAATCCATTCCTCAGCCCATTGGTCAAAGCCTTCTTGGGTACGGGTGGATTTGAAGAAATCACTAATAAAAGGACCGTCCGGTTCGTGGACACCATATAACCCCGTAGGATGAGCAGCCCAAGGCAATTCAACGATATAATCCACGACATAACCCGGAAGCATATTTTGAGTAGGTTCTCTTCGTAAATACTCCTCCGGCACAACTTGCTCGGCGATAATAATATTATGTTTAGAGGCCTTAATTGCTTCTTCGTCACTGAATCTCAAGCCATTAACCCGCACAGTTCCTTCTTCACCGACCATCTGTACATGAGTAATACACCAATCGGGATTAGCGGCAGGGATTAAGATAATTTCAGAATCGTTAAAAGGTTCCTTATAGGTAACATATTTATGTTTACCGATATGGCGGTTGGAGCCATCGCGAAGTCCGGCTTTGCCAAGATTATCGTTTTCCGGGTTGAGGATATCGCTTCCTATTGCCGAATAGGTTGGTAAGAAAGGTGCACCTTTGGCCCCGGCAGCTAAACGGTAGAGAGCGTGGATATGAGCCCAATCTTCGTATAAAATCTCTTTATTCTCGATTTTACGGGCTAAATTAGCACCATATTTGCCATAGAGCTCATGTCCGCACCAACTTGATTCCCAGACACCGACACATCCGGCACCAATCAACATGTCATCATGGGTTCCGCCGTTGACCTCGACCAGATGAAGATTCCTCTTTTTCTGACGAATCAGCTCGTAGATAGCGGCCATAGGACGACGCCACACCGTAAAGCCCCCAAACGTTAACATATCCCCATCATTGATTTGTCCGATAGCTTCTGCCAGACTAACAATTTTTGGCCTTGCCATACAAAAACCTCCTTTTATTATCCTCCTCAAATCTTAAAAGCGTCCAATGACTTCACGACCAATAATCATCCGCTGAATCTGATTGGATCCTTCATAAATTTGAGTAATTTTGGCATCCCGCATCATCCGTTCGACTGGGTATTCAGAACAATAGCCGTACCCACCAAGCAATTGTACGCAGTTTGTCGTTACTTCCATGGCAACATCTGTGGCAAAGAGTTTGGCCATTGATGCTTCCTTGTTATGAGGTTTTTGATGATCTTTAAGCCATGCTGCTCTGTAAATCAGCATTTGCGCTGCTTCAATTTTCGTTGCCATATCGGCAATCATAAATTGCACTCCTTGGTTGGCAGCAAGAGGTTTATCAAATTGTTGTCTTTCTTTGATATAATTAATGGTGTATTCCAGAGCGCCTTCGGCAATTCCTAAACCTTGGGCACCAATGGTGATCCGACCACCGGCCAGCAATCCCATAGCCACGGCAAACCCATTATTGATCTCTCCCAAGACATTTTCTTTGGGAACTTTTACATTTTCAAAATTTAACTCAACTGTAGGTGAACCATGCATCCCCATTTTGTCTACAGGCTTGCTGATCGTAAATCCAGGCATATCTCTTTCGATGAGTAAACAGGTGATCCCTTTGCCCTTTGGCTGGGTTGGATCGGTTTTGACGAAGGTACAAAAAGTCGTTGCTACTGTTCCATTGGTAATAAAAATTTTGCTGCCATTGACTAGAAAATGATCGCCCATATCCTCAGCTCGGCATTTTAAGGCACCGGCATCAGAGCCGGCATTGGGTTCGGTCAGTGCATAAGCACCAATGATTTCACCTGTAGCCAATCTTCTTAGATACTTCTCTTTTAAATACGTGCTTCCATAGAGGTACATGCTCATACAGCCTAAACCGGTATGGACACTGGTAATTACTGCAGTCGAAGCACAAGCCTTAGCTAACTCTTCAACGATAATGGCGAAGTCTAAATAAGAACCGCCGCCGCCACCCCACTCTTCCGGAATCGGAAAACCCGTCAGTCCAAGGTCTCTCATCTTCTGCCAGGTATCCATCGGGAATTCATGAGATTTATCCAACTCTGCAGCCAGCGGAGCAAGTTGGTTTTGGGCAAATTTTCTTACCATATCTTTAATCATCAAGGTTTCACTACTCAATTCAAAATCCATTCCCATCTACTCTCCATTTCTCTTTTATCTATTTTTTAAATTAAGGTTTGCAATCTTCGTCTTAGTCGAGATCGACCCGAATAAGCATAGCATCTCCCTGAGCATTACCCGCGCAGATACCACATACTCCGTAGCCGCCACCGCGCCGTTTTAATTCGTAGGCCAAGGTCATAACAATTCGGGCACCGGTTGCTCCGATAGGATGTCCGTAGGCAATAGCGCCACCGTTAACGTTAACCTTTTCAAACATTTGTTCCTTAGTCATACCCAGAATGCTGCGGGCACTCACTAAGGCCACTGCGGCAAAGGCCTCATTTATTTCAATAAGCTTAATCTCATCAAGGGTCATATTATTTTGTTCCAGCACCTTCTTTATAGAGAGGCCCGGTACTGTAGCGATGTCCTTTGTAGGTTGGGATACTTCAGCATAATCAACTATTGTAAATAAGGGCTTAAGACCCAGTTCATCAGCTTTGGCCCGACTCATCAGGAGGCAGACATCACCGCCATCATTGGTTCCTGGTGCATTACCGGCGGTTACACTGCCAGGCTTTCCGGTTACAGTGCTAACATGGTCAAAAACGGGGGCAAGTTTTGCTAAACCCTCGATGGTTGTATTGGCACGGGGGCCTTCATCCTTTGCCAAGACTTCTTTTCCTCTCTTAACTGCCACCGGGAAAATCTCATCATCAAGTTTTCCGGTTGCAATAGCTGCTGAGGCTGCTTGTTGGGAACGCAATGCCCATTCATCCTGCTCTTCTCGACTAAAGCCAAATTCATCAGCCACTTCTGAGCCGTGTATTGCCATGTGGCGGTCGTAGAAGACATCCCAAAGCCCATCGTTAACCATTAAATCCACGCAATCTGCATTAGGAAGTCCCATCTTTTTCCCGCGACGCAGATCCGGTAAAGCGAAGGGAATATTACTCATACTCTCTTGTCCACCGGCAATCACGATTTCCGCTCTGCCAAGGGCGATCATTTGGGCACCGAGGTCGATTGTTTTCACACCTGAAGAACATACCTTGTTGACCGTAATCGAAGGTACATGCTCCGGCAAACCGGCCAAAAGGGTAGCCTGGCGACTGGGCACTTGACCGCTGCCGGCTTGTACCACATGACCCATGATGACATAATCTACCTCTGCGGGTGCAACTTTTCCCTCGGTGCGACGAAGAACTTCCTTGATCGCCAGAGCTCCTAATTGAGCTGCATCATATTCAACTAAGGCTCCCAGAGACTTGCCATAAGGAGTTCGACAGGCTTCTACACAGACGACTTCCCGATGTTTGGCAAAGGAGTTTTCAATCTTTCTGCCCATTGTTGAATAATCCGGCTTTCTTTCGCCGTATCCACTTATTTTG
Organism: Desulfitobacterium sp.; assembly: GCF_982384815.1. Classification (NCBI taxonomy): domain Bacteria; kingdom Bacillati; phylum Bacillota; class Clostridia; order Eubacteriales; family Desulfitobacteriaceae; genus Desulfitobacterium; species Desulfitobacterium sp. The sequence goes on from NZ_CEVWNY010000069.1 coordinate 4,371, forward strand.
GCGTTTTTATAATATTTCTTTCTGGTTAGTTCAAGATTCTGAACGACTTTTGAAGACATTATTTTCTCCTCCCCTTTTACCTACTGGAACACTACGGAATCATTTTGGTTTATCACTGAACTAACCCGCCCTAAGCCCCCCGCCTCTATAGGTAGGCGGGTGCCCAAGGGCAGTTAAGTCCAGTATGGACTCGACTAACCTTCATGGGAGCCGAATCCCCCACGAAGGAAGTCTCGTTCAATGGTATTCATAAAAGCCGCGTCCGGATTTTCTGCCATACCAACCAGCCTTAACGTACTTACGCAGGAGTGGGCAAGGCCGATATTTGTCCCCCAGACCTTCGTGAAGGATTTCCGAGATGGACAATACCGTATCAAGACCAATTAAGTCTGCTAAAGCCAGAGGCCCCATTGGGTGATTCATGCCCAATTTCATAACATTGTCAATATCTTCAGCGGTAGCAATACCTTCATAAAGCGCATACACAGCCTCGTTAATCATGGGGATTAAAATCCGGTTTGCTACAAACCCAGGTGCGTCATTAACTTCTACCGGAGTTTTTCCCATTTCTACACTTAGGGCTTCAATCTTTTTATAGACTTCATCACTGGTAGCAAGACCACGAATAACTTCCACAAGCTTCATCACCGGAACAGGATTCATAAAATGCATACCTATAACCCGATCGGGACGTTTAGTAAAAGCGGCGATCTCTGTGATGGGAAGGGAGGAAGTATTCGTTGCCAGAATAGTATTTTCCGGACAAATATTATCAAGCTGTGCAAAGATCTTACTTTTAATCTCCATATTTTCTACGGCGGCTTCAATCACTAAATCAGCAGTAGCTGCATCTTCTAAAGAGGTGGATTTAGTTATACGTCCCAGAATCGCTTCAGATTCTGTTCCCGAAAGCTTTCCTTTTTCAACACTGCGTTTAAGATTTTTTTCAATAATCCCGAGCCCACGAGACAAGAATTCATCTTTAATGTCATTAAGAATCACTGAATATCCCGCTTGAGCGGCTACTTGTGCTATTCCCCCACCCATTTGTCCGGCACCAATAACCATAATTGTCTTCATTGCTACGCCTCCATTTTGTGCATTTGTTTTGGATAAGTTTTAAAGGTAAGTGATAAAACTAATTAAACCCCTCCTTAATGCCTTATGTACTATTGGCGATTACTGATTCCTAATATTCTGAATTATTTTGCAACTATTGTGCCAACTTTTTTATTAGTTCCTCTTGTTATTGATAATACAATGAATACTTTAGGGGGATTGGGATGGCACTAGGGTTGATGACCTCGGAAGGGGCAAAAATAAAATATTTGTCCTCAGTACCTTGCCGGTATTTATCAAAGTAAAATTAAATTACCTATAAAAAACTGTCCTGAAAGCAGACGTATTTGTACAAAGACGTCCGCTTCCAGGACAGTTATAGTGGTTAAGCTATTTTTAGGTCTAGGCTTCTTTCCGAAGTACCCTGTCTTTGATCCACTGAATTATATCAGTAGTCGGTGTCCCTGGGGTGAACAGTGCTTCAGCATATCCTCCTTCGATTAACTCATTAATGTCATCTTCCGGTAGTGTTCCGCCCCCCATAACTATGATATCTTCGGCATTTTGGACTTTAAGAAGGTCTTTAACCCTTGGAAATACTGTCATATGTGATCCCGATAATATGCTTAGTCCGATAACATCTACATCTTCTTGAATGGCAGTCTCCACAATTTGTTCGGGAGTTTGATGCAATCCGGAATAAATAACTTCCATTCCTCCGTCTCGCAGAGCTCGTGCGATGACTTTGGCACCGCGATCATGTCCATCTAAACCGGGTTTGCCGACCAATACGCGAATTCTTCCTGGTTCCACCTAATATCCCTCCATCGTCTAATTAAAATACAGATTGCTCCTCATACTCACCAAAAACCTCTTTGAGAACAGCAATCATTTCTCCTTCGGTGGCGTAAGCCCGAACGGCATCGATAATTTTCGGTATAAGATTATCAGATCCCAAGGCCGTTTCTCTTAGAGCGTCAAGAGTATTTTTAACATGTAAATTATCACGACTTGCTCTTAATTCCTTAACCCGTTGTGCTTGGCTTCTTTCAATTTCCGGATCAATTTTTAACAAGTCGATCTCAATATTCTCCTCGATCTGGAATTCATTAACCCCAACAATTATGCGGGTTTTACTTTCAATCTCTTTTTGGTAACGATAAGCTGCGTCAGCTATTTCTTGCTGGAAGAAGTTCTGATTAATCGCCGCGAGTACCCCGCCATGTTCTTCAATCTTCCGGAAGTATTCTTCAGCGCCCTCTTCCATTTGATTAGTTAGCGCTTCTACAAAATAGGAGCCGGCCAAAGGATCAATGGTATTGACGACACCGTTCTCGTAGGCAAGAATTTGTTGGGTCCGTAAAGCAATCTGTACTGCTTTTTCTGAAGGCAGGGCGAGAACTTCGTCCATAGAATTGGTATGCAGGGATTGCGTTCCCCCCAGTACTGCTGCCATTGCTTGATAAGCAGTGCGGATAATATTGTTCTCTGGCTGTTGGGCGGTGAGCGAACATCCCGCTGTTTGGGTATGAAAACGCATGAGCAAGCTTTCTTCTTTTTGAGCACCGTATTTTTCTTTCATGCGCCGTGCCCAAATCCGCCGAGCTGCTCGATACTTGGCTATTTCTTCAAAGAAATCGGTATGAGAATTAAAGAAAAAGGATAATCGCGGTGCGAAATCATCAACATTAAGTCCCGCTTTAATACCGGCTTCCACATAGGCAAACCCATCTGCCAAAGTGAAGGCTAATTCTTGGAGAGCAGTAGCTCCCGCCTCCCGAATGTGATAGCCACTGATACTGATAGTATTCCATTTGGGGACATAATCCCGGGCAAAGGCGAAAATATCTGTGATCAGACGCATCGATGGCTCAGGTGGGAAAATCCAGGATTTTTGGGCGATATATTCTTTTAATATATCGTTTTGAATAGTTCCGGTAAGCTTATGGGCAGGAACCCCTTGTTTTTCTGCAGCAACTATATACATTGACCAAAGAATAGATGCGGGAGCATTGGTTGTCATAGAAGTGCTGACTTTATCCAGGGGGATATCCTTAAACAAAGTTTCCATATCTTGAAGGGAATCGATTGCTACTCCTACCCTTCCCACTTCCCCGTAAGCACGGGGATGGTCAGAATCATATCCCATAATAGTTGGCATATCGAAGGCGACACTTAAACCAGTTTGACCTTGACTCAATAGAAACTTATACCGTTGATTGGATTCCACAGCTGTAGCAAAACCGGCAAACTGACGCATTGTCCAAAGTCTTCCCCGATACATATTTGTGCGAACTCCCCGAGTATAGGGGTATTCGCCGGGATAGCTAATATCTTTCATAAAATCTATTTCGGGAATGTTATCCGGGGTGTAGAGTGGTTCGATGGGGACACTAGAGACTGTTATAAATGGCCCTTTGCGCTCTTTCTGTTCCTGGTAGGCTTTTTGCCAACGTAGAAAATCTTCCTTCATACAATTTCACCTAACCTTTTTTGGAGTCACTCCTAAGGCCTTCCACCCTTTATCTATCTATCTGTTTATAACTTGAAAAAATAGTGATTAGTAGATTCTTCGGAGACTATCAATGCCCAAAGTTTTTCGGCAAGTAGGTAAGGATTGTTTGGCTCGAAGTTATCGCTTGAACTCTGAAAATTTTCCCAAGCGGTCTTAAAGGCCTGCCGCGCAATTTCTTCCCAATGGCTCCATACTTCTTGAGCAAAGGCTTGCTTGCGGCGTTCAAGGTTTTTTCCCGATTGCACCAAGAAATCTTGATGCAACTTAATTTGATCGCGCAGTTCTATCAGGCCCCGTTGGTCAAGGACACTGGTCAGAACCACCGGGGGACGCCAAGGTTTTTCGCCATTAAGATCGAGAACCATTTCAATATCATTCTTAAGGCGCTGGGCACCTGGTAAATCAGCTTTATTGACGACATAGATGTCGGCGATTTCCATGATGCCGGCTTTAATCGCTTGAATTCCATCTCCGGTTCCGGGATTTAAGACCACAATGACGGTGTCGGCTAATTCCATAATGTCTAATTCCGACTGTCCCACTCCCACTGTTTCAAGAATTAGACGCTCATATCCTGCAGCTTCCAATATCCTTAAGACATCCGTAGCGGAGCGAGCCACTCCACCTAAATGTCCACGGGTACCCATACTTCGGATAAATACCCCAGGGTCGGTGCTATGGGACTGCATACGAATCCGATCACCTAAAATAGCTCCACCTGAATAAGGGCTGCTTGGATCAACCGCAACAATACCTACTTTGTTATTTTGCTCGCGATAAAGCTGGGTAATTGCTCCTACTAAGGAGCTTTTGCCCGCACCCGGCGGCCCGGTTATACCAAGTACCATTTGTCGACCGGTCTTGGGAAGGAGCCTAGACATAATCTCTACTCGACCTTGGTTATCCTCGACTCGAGAAATAAGCTTAGCTGCCGCACGGCGGTCACCTTGCCAAAGACGTTCTAACCAAGATTCAAAATCATAGCTTTTCAATATTCCATCCCTTCCTTTGCCACAACCCCTTGTTGATATGCATGCCGGTGTTCCTGCATGAATGTTACGGTATCGGCAATCGCTATAAGCTCATCAGGTGCATAGCGCCCGGTTAAGACAAGATTCAAACGCGGCGGACGCATTTCAATAAGGTCTAATACCTCTTGAACTGTAACCAATTTAAAAGCTAAGGCGACCAAAAGTTCATCCGCAACTATCAAGTCAAAGCGGTCCTCTTTAAACCATTGGGATAAAATTTCCAATCCATCACGGGCCATGGCAATGTCCACCGGATCGGGATTCTCATAGGAAACAAAACAATCTCTACCGGTCTGAACCAACGTCCAGTTGGGGAGCTTTTCGGAAATCTTAACCTCTCCGTAATTTTTGCTTCCTTTCATGAATTGCAAAAAGCCTACCTGCTGATCATGTCCTAAGGCCCTGAGGCATAATCCTAAAGCCGCCGTGGTTTTCCCTTTTCCATTACCAGTATACACCAGCAAAAGCCCCTTCATTACCCTTTTCACCTTCTTCCTTTAATTTACTGACTCTTATAAGTCGGCCCTTAAACCTGAGGATTACGTTAACCTTCCACTAGTTTAAATTCCCAACCGCAATAGAATTCATCTGAAACCTGATCCGGCGGACAGGCTAAACAACGGGTGGAAATTCGTGAATCAATAGTAGCGGCAAATAAGGAGTACTCAACTTCACCCACCGGCTTGCACGGAAATGCCGGCATTTGTTTTCTTTTCCGGGCACTTTGAACCCGACAATCTGTCATTTTAAAAATTAAAGTCTTTGGATCAGGCCTTTCCACTGTCTGCAGATTGAGAAAAGCATACAATCGAAAATTTAAGGCACGTTCCAAGGCTTCAAGACCTCCCTGAGGCGGCAATTTCAAGAACTCCTGGATACGCTTAGCCTCGATCACGGTAAATTTGCGCCAAGCTTCTATGTCATGGTGGATTGCCTCCTCCATTCCCCTTTCTTGTTCTATGGACTGGAACCAAAGTCCATCATGTGCCAACCAACGCTTAGCAAAATCTTCGAGTAAATCTAAGGCTTGTTCTCGTGTTAATTCTTCCTTATTATTTAACATGTTTTTTCTCTCTCCTCCTCGTATTCGACCATTCGGTCCTAGTTACTACCCCTACAACCCTCCTTTTCAGAGCACTATGCTGAATAATTAGAATATTCTTGCAAGTACTGTGCCATTAACTAAGTGGAGCACATTGGGTGCTAAAAGCCTTAGTTTCCTTATCCGTCGCGAAACTTATATTTTCTTATCAACTAAAAATACGTCCCGGAAGCGGACAATTTTGTTCTGAACTGTTCGCTTTCGGGACGTTTTTAGTGGCTGACTACTAAATATTAATGTTATATTTATTTAATTTATCGTAAAGTCTTGAACGGCTAAGGTTTAATAGCTTTGCGGCTTTTGTCTTATTTCCCCCAGCTTTTTCCAGGGCTGCTATAATCATATCTCGCTCAATTTGAGCAATTTTATCCTGATGCCTTATTTCAGGGCTAGGAATTTTACTCATAGTAAGATTACTGCTCATAACTTGATTAGGCAAATGAACCAACTCGATCAAACCACTGCGAGTGTAGTTCACCGCCCTTTCCACAACATTCTCCAGCTCTCGAATATTGCCCGGCCATAAGTATTTGCGTAATGCCGACATGGCATTATCGGTAATTCCAATGACATTTGCTCTAAGTATTTTATTGAATTTTTTAATAAAGAAGTAGGTAAGTGGTTCGATGTCCTCAAGACGCTCTCTCAGGGGGGGCAAATGCAGATTAATCACATTTAGCCTATAGTAAAGATCATGTCGGAATTCCCCTCTATCAATAGCATTGCGAAGTTTTTTATTAGTCGCAGCTAAAATTCTCACATTTATTTTAACCGTTTCTGTACCGCCTAGCCGTTCTATTTCCCGGTCTTGCAAAACGCGCAATAATTTGGCCTGCAAGGCTAAAGGCATTTCCCCAATCTCATCCAAAAACAAGGTCCCCCCATCGGCTCTCTCGATACGACCAGGTTTACCATGCTTGTCGGCACCGGTAAAGGCACCGCCAACATAGCCAAACATTTCTGCTTCCATCAGGTTTTCTGGAATTGCAGCACAATTAACTTTGATAAATGGTCCTTTACTACGATCACTACAAAGATGGATGGCATGGGCTACTCCTTCCTTACCCGTTCCGCTTTCTCCGGTTATCAAAACCGTTGAACTACTGGAGGCTACGATGGAGATTTCACTTTTTAGTTTTTTCATTTGGGGGCTTTCGGCAATCATATCTTTCATTATGTCCTGGGCTGTCATATTCTTCTGTAGCTCTTCTTGGAAAAACGTGACTTTATGCTCCAAACACCGTACTTTTTCCGCAAGCTCCTGGGCTTCGGCGAGATGAGGGAATACTACTTTACCGACCACCCCGACTGGATTCCCCTCCTTAAGAATTGGAGAACTTGAAACTATTAAAGGTTTGCCCTTAATGGTCAATACTTCACTTGTTTCGGTTAAATCACTATTGTTAACATTAAGCAAGCGACTGGAGGGAATGATTTCTGAAATGGGTTTATCAATGATCTCCGCTTGGGGAAGGGTTAAAAAATCAGCCATAGCCTGATTTACCAGAGTTGTTTTTCCCCGTTCATCCACCACAACGATACCATCGCGAATAATATTTAAAACTGTATCAAAAGTCTTATTTAAGGATTTTACAGTCTCCAACTCTTTAGCTGTATGTTCTAAATCCGTAATATCTTGAAAGATAACGATTGCTCCGGCTATAGTTCCTTCGATCTTTAATGGCGTAGTATTAACCACCATGGTGATGTTGCGGTGTGTGTACTTAATCCCAATTTTAACTACCCCTTCGATAAGTGAAGGAGTTAAGTCTAAACTCGGTAATAGTTCTTGAACGGGCTTGCCAAATAAGACATTGCCCCTGACGTTTAGTATTCGACTTGCACCATTATTGATGTGGGTAATCTTACCTTTACTATCTATGGCAATCACACCATTATGCATAGAATCCAAAATTGCCTTTAATTGAACATTTAATAATTCGGAGTGTCGAAATAAAGTCATTACCATATTTGCCTTACATAACAATCCCACCACTTTGCTTTTATTATCTAGCACCGGAACCGAACCAACAGAACTCATTTTGACAAAATTAGCCAGCTCATCATCGGTAAGGTCTTCGGAAATGCTGATGACATTCGTAATAATATAGGGATCGATTATGTCCTTCGAAGTTGCGCCGTTTAAAATTGCCCGAAAAAGGCTACTTCTACTAAATATACTTAACAAGCAGCCTTCCTGATCTAAAACAGGGATAATGGCGAGTTTTAAATCAAGAAAAATACGTACAGCCTTGGCTATCGTATCACCAAGGTTCAAATAGGAGAAACGAGTATTTGTCCCTTCCCTTAGGAGCATCAGTAATCACTCCTTTACCAAGTGCTTGTGAACTACAACTCATGTATTTCAGAATATTCTGTATACACTATAGCACAATTTAATCCTTTTTTAAAGGCACAAGGGTGTTAGAGATTTCACGTGCCCAGCCCGATTATGCTTTAAGCATCCTCCCTGGTCCCTAAACTTTAAGGAAAAGCCAGACCATTGTAGTCTGGCTTAATAATTATTGAAATCTTGCTTAGAGATTACTTAACGGGACTCTAGATAACATGCACCACGTAATCATTGATAATGACATTAACTAGACCTGCCCCTGTTTTTACTCTCGTTTCTGTTTTGAGAGACTTGGCTTCTACATTTGTCACTGCACCACTCTCTTGAATGATGTGCAGGATCCTATCTTCATCAGGGGCTACATGGATTAGGGAGACGAGATACCCTGTTTTCTCAGGATCAATCTTAGCGATAGCAATACCTCTCCCGGCCCGTCCTTGTGCTTTATATTCCTCAAAAGGGGTCCGCTTTACATAACCCTGATCGGTGACTGTAATCAGATCTCCCACCTCCCCATCTTGGGCAGGTTGAATCAAGAGCGCATCCACAACATAATCCCCATCGCTCAAAGTCATCCCTTTAACTCCTCGGGATTTGCGACCCATGGGGTTAATATCTGATTCAGAGAAACGAATAGCTTGCCCTTGATAGGTGGCTAAGAACAACTCCCCCTCTCCGTCACTAAGGAATACCTTAACTATTTCATCCCCTTCTTTGAGGCCCATGGCATCTGGAGTTCTGCTATTGAGGAAATCAGTGACGGGGCTTCTCATAACTTGCCCTTCCTTAGTTACGAAGATAAAGTGCTGCCCCTCACTTCCTTCTTTTAAAGCAATCATCGAGACAATAAGTTCTTCTTCGGGTAAGGGGAATAAATTGTTGATTGCTCTTCCCTTCTCTTTAGCACCGACTTCGGAAATTAATTTTGCCTTAGCATTATAATATTTGCCGTTATGGGTAAAGAAATAGAGGGTATCCTTTGAGGTACAGGAGACTTGTCCTAGTAATGCGTCGCCATCTTTAAAGGTATAGGCTATGGCATTAATCTGACTTTTACGAGTTGGGGTAGGGATCTGCTTGATAAAGCCCCTTCGCGTTAGCAATACTTCCATGGGTTTTTCCGGTTCCTCGAAAGCACTAAAGTCGACTTCATCCCCCACATCCCCCGGTAGGATCAAAGTACGCCGCTCATCACCGTATTTATCGGCAATAATCCTTAGCTCACTTTTAATAATCCCATAGACCTTATTGACATCGGCTAAGATGCCTTCCAGTTCAGTGATTAGCTTTAAAATATCTGCGTATTCTTTGCGGATGCCATCCAATTCAAGGTTGGTCAAATGCTGGAGTTTCATATCCAAAATCGCTTGAGCTTGCGGTTCCGAGAACTCAAAACGAGTGATTAAGCCAGCCTTAGCGATGGAAGGGTTTTTACTGGAGCGAATGATATGCAAGACCTCATCCAAATTATTAATGGCGATAACCAAACCCTCCAGGATATGGGCACGAGCTTTGGCCTTTTCCAGGTCGTATTCAGTCCGGCGAATTACCACTTCCTTACGATGTTGCAGATAAGCCTGATTTATTTCCTTTAACCCTAATACCCGAGGAGTTCCCTCTTCCGTAATTACTAAATTGATAATCCCAAAAGTCTCTTGGAGCTGGGTGTATTTATAGAGAAGCTTCAGAATTTGTTTGGGATCAGCATCTTTTTTACACTCCACTACCAGGCGTAAGCCCTCTCGGTCCGACTCGTCCCGAACTTCGCTGATTCCTTCGATCTTGCCGTTTTCTGACTGACTTTCAATCTTCGACGCCAAGTTTGATTTGGAGACTTGAAAGGGTATTTCCGTAATAACGATAAGATTTTTGCCGCCTTTTCCTGGCTCAATGACAGCTTTCCCCCGCATTATCACTTTCCCCCGACCAGTGCGGTAAGCATCGGTAAAACCTTGGGAACCGATAATCAGTCCCCCCGTAGGGAAGTCCGGTCCTTTAACCTTTTCCATCAATTCCTCAAGACTTACAGCGGGGTTATCAATTTGCAGAATCAAAGCTGCTACTACCTCCCGCAAGTTGTGAGGTGGGATATTGCTGGCCATCCCTACGGCAATACCGGAGCCGCCGTTGACCAAAAGGTTAGGAAAGGGGCTAGGTAAAACGATGGGCTCCTTCAAGCGTTGATCATAATTAGGTTTAAAAGGGATGACGTTTTTCTCAATATCTTGGGTCATCAGTTGGGAAAGATGAGTCATCCGCATCTCTGTATAACGCATAGCCGCTGCTCCATCTCCATCGATAGAACCGAAATTACCCTGTCCATCAATTAAAGGATAGCGAGTGGCCCAAGGCTGGGCCATCCGCACTGCAGCGTCATAAATGGAAGAATCTCCATGAGGATGATATTTTCCCATGCAATCCCCCACCAGACGGGCGGACTTGCTATAGGCCTTATCGGGATGCATGCCAATTTCATCCATAGAATAGATAATCCGACGATGGACAGGCTTTAAACCGTCCCGCACATCCGGAACTGCCCTTTGAAGAATAACATGTTTAGAATAGCCCAGAAAACTTTCCGGAAGAACCTCTTCCAAGGAACGCTGGATTACATTTTCTTCAAGAATACTCATTCTTTCACCTCAAAATGCTTACATATCTTCCGCTGTAAAGACGATATTTTCCATTAAAAATTCCCGGCGGGGGTCTACCTGTTCACTCATAAGAATCTTCAGCTTCCGCTCCGCTTCAAGGGCATCATCGATAGTCACTTGAATCATGCGGCGATTGGCAGGGTTTAAAGTAGTCTCCCAGAGCTGTTCCGGGTTCATCTCTCCTAACCCTTTATAACGCTGAATCTTGGCATTTTTGCCCAACTCCTTAAGAGCTTCCTTCAACTCATGCTCGTCATAGGCATAGCGAACCGTTTTACCCTTCTCCTTTTCCACTTTATAGAGAGGAGCTTGGGCAATATAAACTTTTCCATTGAGAATGAGGGGCTTCATATAACGATAAAAGAAAGTAAGCAGCAAGCAACGAATATGGGCGCCATCGATATCCGCATCAGTCATAATACAGACTCGGGCATAATTGGACTTCTCTACTTCAAATTCCTTACCGATCCCAGCCCCGATAGCTGTAATCATACTGCGGATTTCTTCATTTTCCAGAACTTTATCCATCTTGGCCCGGTAGGTGTTAATAACTTTACCTCTTAGGGGAAGAATGGCTTGGAAGCGCCGATCCCGGCCTGTCTTAGCCGAACCACCCGCACTGTCTCCCTCGACCAAGAATAATTCATTACGGCCCTTATCTTTTTCACTGCAAGCTGCTAACTTACCACTGAGAGCCTTAACTTCAGCGTC
>NZ_CEVWNY010000070.1:0-15621 GCF_982384815.1 Desulfitobacterium sp.
TACCGCTGGTGACTGGAGTTCAGACGTGTGCCTCTTCCGATCTGAAGTTAAAAAACAAACTCCCCCAAGAGTATGTCCGGGAGTAGCGATTACCCTAAGGGTTAGGTTCCCAACTTGAATCACTTGCCCATCTTCCAGCAAAAAATCGGCAGGCTCAAAGTCAAAGGACCTCCCCAACATTCGCGAGAGATTATGAGCACCACTGGTCAGCATAATTGCATCATCTTTGTGAATCCCTACTTTAGCCTGATATGCTTTACGTAAGTCATCCACCGCTCCAATATGGTCAAAATGCCCGTGGGTTAAGAGGATATACTCTACCTGAACTCCCAGATCATTTATCCACTTCCGCAAACCGGCACTATTAGCTCCCGGGTCGATAACGGCTGCCTTCTTAGTCTCCGGACAGCCGACTATATAACAGTTTGCTCCCATGGCTCCTACGGCACGACACTCAATCATGTACACCCCTCCATTTATAATATAATTTTGAACGCAATTTCCGCAGCAATAGCGAAGCCACGGGTTCACATCAGGACTACCCAAGGGTTTGGCGCAGCTGCTGTGGAAACAAGTTCGCCAGCCCCGGAGCACCTGAGCACGTGATTCTCCGACAAAGAAACCATCCAGTGAATGGTTTCGGGAGATCACGCCCGAAGGTCGCGGATGTAGGATAAGCTACCTGACTAAAATAAATGAAGAGTTAGAATTTCTTCTCACTATCTAAAAGTAGAGTTACCGGCCCATCATTAACCAGTTCCACTTGCATTTCCGCTTGAAAAATCCCCGTTTCTACATGGATTCCGTACCCCCGCACTTTTTCAACAGCTTGGTCAAACAAGGCTTTAGCCATCTCAGGAGGGGCGGCGGCGGAGAAGCTGGGGCGTTTCCCTTTACGGCAATCCCCGTACAAAGTGAATTGAGAAACCATAAGGATTTCCCCACCCACATCCTGAACCGAGCGATTCATCTTCCCTTCTTCATCTTCAAAAATCCGCAAGCCAACGATCTTTTCTACCATCCACTCCAGATCGGTCTGTTCATCTCCTTGACCGACTCCGAAAAGGATTAGCAGCCCGGCTCCAATCTTACCAACAATTCCTCCCTCTACAGTAACGGAAGCACGGGTCACTCTCTGAACTACACTGCGCAACTTAACGCCCTCCCAAATGTACCCGTTCTACGGAATTTACATCTTTAACCCGCCGAATCTTTTGCATGACATTATATAGATGCCCCAGATTGCGGATCTCAATGCTTAATTGGATATGAGTGATCTTGTCTTTACCCACGCGAGCATTTATACCTAAAATACTGGTTCTTGTCTCTAAGACAGCATTCATTACATCTGTCACCAGTCGCGGCCGATCTAAGGCGAAGATCTCCAGATCAACGGGATAGATGGATTCCACTTCCGCATCCCAAATCACCTCAACCATGCGGGCCTGCTCTTCCGGCGAATGGGATTTAATATTATCGCACTCCCGGCGGTGGATAGAGACTCCTCTTCCCCTGGTAATATAGCCGACAATATCGTCCCCGGGCAGGGGGTTGCAGCAACGGGAAAAACGGATGAGGATATTATCCACACCTTTGACCCTTACCCCTTGGCTGGCTTTACCGTACCCACTGGAGGACTTACCCTCCCCTTGCTGCAGAGCCTCCAATTGGAGTCTTTCACGCTCTTCCTTAGTAAGGTCTTCCCGCAGGCGCATGAGGACCTTATTAACTGTAACGGCGCCATCCCCCATTGCCGCATAGAGATCGTCTACATTAGTAATATTATAGGATTTGGCTATCTTGAGTAGGGTCTCGGTTTTAAGCACCTGGGTAGGATCTAAACCAAGCTTGCGGACTTCCCGCTCCAGCCCTTCCCGGCCACGGGCAACATTCTCTTCCCGCTTCTCTTTCTTAAACCAACTGCGAATCCGGTTTTTCGCCTGAGAGGTCTTGACAAAAGAGAGCCAATCCCGGCTGGGGCCATTACCTTGTTTGGAAGTGAGGATTTCTACAATATCCCCATTGGTTAATTTAGTTTCGAGGGTAACAATTCGACTGTTAATTTTGGCGCCTATACAACGATGCCCTACATCTGTGTGAACCCGATAGGCAAAATCCACAGGACAAGACCCCGCCGGCAACTCTACTACATCACCCTTGGGGGTAAAGACAAAGACAGTATCGGCAAAAAGGTCAATTTTTAAGGATTCCATGAATTCCCCGGCATCCCGGGAATCATGCTGCCACTCCAAGAGCTGGCGGAGCCAAGAAAGCTTCTGTTCGAAATTCCCGCCGGGAGGTTTCCCGCCCCCTTCTTTGTATTTCCAGTGCGCGGCAATCCCGTATTCCGCAGTACGGTGCATTTCCCAAGTCCGAATCTGAATTTCAAAAGGTTCACCATGAGCTCCGACTAAAGTGGTATGCAAGGATTGATACATATTCGGTTTGGGCATGGCGATATAATCCTTAAACCGTCCCGGTAAAGGTTTCCACATGGTATGAATAATCCCCAAAGCCCCATAACAGTCATTGACCGAATCAACAATAACCCGAATAGCGGTTAAGTCATAAATCTCACTTAATTCTTTGTGTTGATTAATCATTTTGCGATAGATACTGTAAAAATGCTTAGGACGGCCGGCTATATCCGCATGGATGCCAACTTCGGATAAACGCTTACATAATAGGTTGATGACCTCATTGATCTGTACTTCCCGTTCCGCACGCTTTAAGGCAATTCCTTCGGATAAGTCATAGTATTCTTGAGGCTTCAAGTAGCGGAAGGATAAATCTTCCAACTCCCATTTGATCCGAAAAATACCCAAGCGATTAGCTAGGGGGGCAAAAATCTCCAAAGTTTCCTGAGCAATCTCTTTTTGTTTCTTTTCGGAGTGGTACTTAAGCGTCCGCATGTTATGAAGGCGGTCCGCTAATTTAATTAGAATTACCCGGATATCCTTGGCCATGGCTAAGAACATTTTGCGCAGGTTCTCAACCTGAAGTTCAACCTTGCTCTTGTACTCAATCCGGCCTAATTTGGTGACTCCATCTACCAACAAGGCTACCTGGGAGCCAAATTCTCTTTCGATATCTTCGAGGGTGCATTGTGTATCTTCCACTACGTCATGGAGCAAAGCAGCGGCAATGGTTGCCTCATCCATTTCCAGTTCCGATAAAATCTTGGCTACTTCCAGAGGATGCTGAATATATTCTTCTCCCGAGTTGCGAAGCTGCCCACGGTGTGCCTCTTCTGCAAAGGAGTAAGCCTTTTCTACGAGCTTATTCCCTTCCGGAGATGCCTTATGTAATTTTTCCATGAGCTCGCTAAACGACATTAATTTGCTCCTCCCTGTGCCCTATCTATTAATATTTGACCAAAGAAAATACCTCGTGCCCTTTTAGCTTCTCTCTACCTTCTAAAAATCCCAGTTCGATAAGAAAACTGATTCCTACGATTTTAGCCCCTGTCTTTCCGATCAGGCGGGCGGTAGCTGCGGTGGTTCCACCGGTGGCCAGCAAGTCGTCCACAATGGCTACCCGTTGACCCGGCTGTAGAGCATCAGCATGAACTTCCAGGGTATCACTACCATATTCAAGCTCATAAGTTTCGCTTACCGTTGTACCGGGTAATTTTCCCGGTTTACGTACCGGAACAAAGCCAATTCCTAAAGCATAAGCCACCGGAGCCCCCAGCAGAAAGCCACGCGCCTCCGGTCCTACAATTATTTCAGGTTTTAAATCCTTGAGCTGTTCAATAATGGCATCAATTGCAGTCCGATAAGCCTCCCCATCCTTAAGTAAGGTAGTAATATCCTTAAACGAAATACCGGGCTGGGGAAAATTCTCAATGACGCGAATATACCGGTCAAAATCCAAGTTTCTTCACACCTTTCATCATTCGATGGCTTGTACATTGTTGTGGATTGTCATCCTGAGCGTTTCCTCTATCTCCTCCCAGCGTCTTTTCGCGGTACGAAAACTCAAGGACTCTTCCAAGTTGAGTTTTTTCGTAGCCGGGATCCATTCCAAGTACATTCTTCGCTCCTCATGACGTAAGCAACGGACCAAACCCAATTCTTCAAATATTTTTATTCCGGTCCGTGCTTGCCAAAGAGGTATTTCCTCCACCTGCCAGCAGATCGGATTATTCTTAATAGCCAAATCATATAACACTCTGTACATTTGGACAAGGTCTTCTCTGGTTAAAAACCCGATTCGTTCTTTCAAAATATCTTCGTGAACAAGACCTTGAGCAAAGGCTTTCATCCATTCTTCCCGATTTTTCTTAGTCCAATCCATATTTTCAAACCCTTGCTCTACTACCATAGTCGGGGCAGCTTCTAAATACCCTAAATCTATCTCGGTCCGAGCATTCGGTTGTGGTTTCTCCGCATCTTGCCACAAAGCTTCCGGCTGGATATCCTTAATCATCATTTGGATGCTTTGAGCCCCCCGGAAAGTGTTCCAGTCCAGCCCGAAGGCTACATCCACTGTTTTTAAAGCGATGATTTTTTCTAGCTCCTCACCTTTACGAAAAGCAACCCCTTCCCATTCTCCATGAGGACCGAACAGACACTTAAGATGGGCATGGTCTTTGCCCACAGTATCCGCCTGATATAAAGAATAACCCTTGCCGGCCAATACCGGAGTAGGATTGCCAAAGCCAAAAGGAGCCAGACTCTCTAATTCCCGCATTAAGGAAGCGTCAAGGGCCTCGAGTGGGATGCAGCGGTCCACCTGAATTCGTTCATAAAACATATCTTCCGAAAACTTTTCCGCAGAGCGATTTAAAGCCTCACGAAACTGAGGAATATTCTCAAGTTTAAGCGAAAAGCCCGCTGCCTGACTATGGCCGCCGTATTTTTCCATCAGCTCTGCCTGGTCGCTAAGCTCATTTAGCACATGATAACCACCGATACCTCGGGCAGAGCCTCTGCCCATATCATCCTCCTCGGCAATGAGAAAAACAGGCCGGTAATAACGCTCCACTAAGCGGGAAGCAACTATACCGATAACCCCATGATGCCAGTTTTGCCCAGACAAGACGATGACCCGGGGAAGAGGGCCTTTTTCCAAAATCGCCACGGCTTGAGCGAGAATTTCTTTTTCCGTTTCTTGACGCTGGGCATTTTCGCGACTTAAAAACCGTGCTAACTCCTTGGCCCGATCGACCTGTCCGGTTAGCAAGAGTTCCAGTCCCGCACGGGCACTATCCATCCTTCCGGCGGCATTAATTCGTGGTGCCACCAAAAAGGCTATTTGACCGGCCTTAAGAGGTTTATTCCCTAAGCCACACTCTTCAAGGAGGGTACGCAGGCCTAAGTGAATAGTATTTTCCATCTGGCGTAAGCCGGAAGCCACGATAATACGGTTTTCACCTACTAAGGGCACAAGATCGGCTATGGTTCCCAAAGCCGCCAGATCTAATATTTCCAGTACAGCATAAGGCCATGATTTATCTTGTTCCAACCTTGCCAGCAAAGCCTGTGCTAACTTAAAAGCTACCCCGACACCGGCTAGATCACGAAAAGGATAGCCTGAGTCGGTGATTTTGGGATTAAGGGTAGCAAAAGCCCGGGGCAAAATAACAGGTGGTTCATGATGATCCGTAAGAATAATGTCTATACCCAGGGCCTTAGCATACTCTATTTCATCCACTGCGGTAATCCCACAGTCCACCGTAATTACGAGTTTTACATTAGCCTGGGAAGCCTTTAATATAGCTTCCTTATGTAATCCGTAACCTTCCTCCATACGGCTGGGAATATAGGCAACGGCTTTAAAACCTAAATCCGTTAACACCTTATACATTAGCGCAGTGCCGGTAACGCCGTCCACATCATAATCCCCGTAAATTAGGACTTTCTCTTCTTTATTCCGCGCCTTCTCCAGGCGCTCAATCGCCTGTGCCATCTCCCGAAAAGCAAAAGGAGAATTTAGATTGAGCATAGATGGTCTCAGGAATTCAAGAATTTCTTCTTCCGTTGTAAAGCCGCGTTGGCGCAAGATATCTGCAACTATCGGTGATATCCCTAATCTATAGGAAAGTGAATCTCCATCTTTGTTCGACCATGGAAGGGATTGTGGTCTTGTCCAGATTTTCTTTGTCATACTCCACCTCCATAGGCAACATTATACCTTATCCCTTCCGCTCTGTGCATATAACATTGGAATTCAAATCTTCACAAGTTTGGCAGCAGGATTCTGCCACATCACTGCAAGGCTCAGCATGGATTAAAATATGTGTTCCCGGAAGCTTTTCCTTAATATCTTCCTCAATCCGATCACATAAATCGTGGACCTCGAGCATGGATTGGTATTTAGGGACTACCAAATGCAAATCAATATGACGTTCCGATCCGGCTTTGCGGGTTCGTAATTTGTGAAACTCCACATAGTCTTTAGAATATCCACCCAGAACCTCTAAGATTAGCTTATATTCAGCTTCGTCCAGTTGCACATCCACTAGGGGCATAAAAGCTTCTTTGGTAAGATCAAAGGCCGCCTTAAAAATAAGCAAAGCCACAACCATAGCAATCACAGGGTCAAGTATGGCCAAGCCGGTTAATTTAACAAAGAGCAGTCCGAGAAAAACTCCGGCAGAAGTATATACATCAGTGCGAAGATGAAGGGCATCTGCCTCTAATGCCACCGAATCCGTTTTCTTGGCAACTTTCATAAGGTAAGAAGAGACTCCTATATTCACTAATGCTGATATAGCCATGATCGCCATACCCCAGCCTAGCTTTTCCAGAACCACCCCATGGATTATTTTATCTACAGCCTCTACCACAATCCAAACTGCCGCAACGAAAATAAGGAGGGCTTCGATTGTGCCCGACACGTTTTCGATCTTACCATGTCCATAAGCATGGCGGTCATCGGCCGGTTTGCCCGATTCCCTAACAGCAAAGAAAGCGATGACAGCGGCGACAAGATCAATCCCGGAGTGAATTCCCTCCGAGATAATACTTACAGAACCGCTGGCCAATCCTACAGCGACCTTTCCCACAGTCAAACAAGTATTAGAAAGTACTGATAGGCTGGCAGCTTTCATCTTCTCTTTTGTTTCCAAGTACCTCACTCCTAACTGTAAATTTCCATATCTTTCGGCAAAGGGAACACTGGTATATCTTATCTAAAATAACTTCTCCAGGTGAAAATAAAAAGGACTTCTTTAAGAAGTCCCACGGTCTAATCCGCTGCCCTGATCAAAGGAGCCCAGCCTTAAGGCCTGACAATATCTATTATACATGTGTCTTAGTATTTATAGTTTCTTTAAGAATAACAAAATTGGTTTATCTTGACAAGAAGAAATTTTGTAGTTTCTATATTCTATATAATGATATTCCCAACAACAATAAGCACTATCCCCATTACAGCCCGCCAAAGAACCGGGGAAACTCCCCAACCAACATCCTTTAGCCTTATTTTGGGTATCAACCCGGTACCAACAATTAACGCCCAAGCTATAACAGCCAGCATGGGGGTAAAAAAGGCGCCAAAGACCACTAGGCTGGCTATACCTCCGGCTAATCCGGTAACGATATTTGTTTTACCGGCCTTCTTAACAAAAACAAGCAGCATTCCAATACTTAAGCCCAACCCAATTAAAAAGGGGATTTCCCATAACCAAAATTGGTCCGGTCGGGTATACCAGAGGATTCCACTCATTATGAACGCAGCTGCCACTGTTCCTCGAATTCCACCCATGAAAATTAATGCTGCCCCTAGAAGAAGTAGCCATTCTAACATGACTAGAATCACAAAAGTCAACCCCATCCCCCCTTCCAATCAGTACCTTGAATTATTATCTCCCTTATTTCTCCAAATAAACCCAATGACAATATATTCCTATCCCGTTGTCAAAATATACCATAACTGCATACTTTATATTAAAACCTGGATATGAAATAAAATTTGGGAGGGATTAAATATGTGGTGGTGGGGCTTTCCATTTTGGGGCTTTGGTTTTGGATATCCATGGGGTATCTGGCGTCGTCGCTGGTGGTGGTAAACACTACTTCTCTTAATATAATTTTTCTTATGATTTAATTTCTTACTCTTAATTTCTTAAGTCTAATATCCTAGGTCTTAGCCTCATTATATGTACTACCTTCAATTAAACCGTTGGGTTTCTCCAACGGTTTAATAATTCATTCTTCCTTCAAGATGAGATTATTTAAGCCGAAAATCGGCCCCCCCATTTGGGGAGGCCGATTGATTAAATCTTAGCCGAATATTACTCCAAGTGCAATAAGAATTAGAATGGCGATAGCAATGATCCCGACGCCAACGCCCCAACCTACACCGTGACCGCAACCGCAACCTACTCCATAACCGCCAAAACCTGTTCCATATCCATATCCGTACATAGAGTGCCCTCCTTTACTCTTAAAAGATAATCAGAATACGATACCCATTGCGATCAACAGGAGAATGATTACTACTATTACGGCAATTCCCGGTAAGAAATTAGGTCCACATGCTCCGCCCGCGCCAAGTGCCATATTTATTATCCCCTTTCTGGATGGTAATATATGGTTGCACTACAAGATATGGTCTATGGGAATAAATGTTAAATGTCCTGTGATTTTTTCTGCTTAATAATGGGGATTCTGAATTCTCCTTTTCAGTTCACTAACGCCCATATGTGCATAACAGTAGATTCGTTGGATACGGAAAGGATCATCGGCTAACCCCCAGCCCCGTTCAGTCGTTAACCCCATAATATACCCCGCCTCTTTACCGGCCTCAATAATTTCGGGATTATAAACTCCGTAAGGATAAGCTATAGCTACTCCCTGTTGGCCCAGCAATTCTTCCAAGGCCTTCTTCGAGCTAAGAAGCTCCTTTTTTATCTCCGCTTCGGAAACTGAGTCTAGATAAGGATGAGTGGCGCTATGGCTTTCAATCCGCCAACCGGCTTGAACCATTTCCCTAAGTTGTTCCGATTTCAGATACCCCTCACCACCGATCCAGTCCGTCACCATAAAGACTGTTCCTTGAAAGCCATACTTCTCCGCAATCGGAAAAGCATTTATGTAATTATCCTCATAACCGTCATCAAAGGTTAAAACAAAAGGGAGATCAGGAAGTATTCCTCCTTCATAAAAGAATTGATAAAGTTCCCTTAAAGTAATACTGTTATATCCGTTCTCATAGAGAAATTGCATATGCGCCTCGAATTCCTCCGGAGGGATTCGGAGTTCGTTCCCTTCCCCGTAGGCAATGGAGTGATAATAGAGAATCGGCACGGCTAAAGGACTTTGATTGTTTTCCAAAGATTGATCAATCTGTAGATCCGGAGATTTGGGTTGAGGTTGAGGTTGAGGTTGAGGCTGAGGCTGGGGTTGAGGCTGGGGTTGGGGTTGGGGTTGAGGCTGGGGTAGAGGTTGAACAGCGGGTTGAATAGGGTCTTGATCCTCACCATGAGCCATACAACCCGAACTAAACAAAGTGACCGAAAGCCCTAAAACAATAAGCAAAACGCAGAAGATACCTTGAAGGTACCGCCGGCCTTCTTGTTGCTTCGCCCCTAAGACGCTTTCTTTCCACTTATTGCTTTGCATCTGCTTTTTCAACTCCTTTTATTTAATCTTAAAAATTCTCTCTTAACCTATCGATTCCTTTATATTTTTTGACTAAATTTGTTAATCCCACTAACCAAAGATATCAGCCATAGAAAAGCGGCCCATACCGGGGGTATCCCAAAGTATAGGCCGCTTTTGGCATTTATTTTTACATATCCTTGGCCGGAATCGGTCCCCGCGATAAGGCGATTTTCCCGGTCCGGACAATCTCGATAATCCCATAATCCTTAAGAACTTCACATAGGGCATCAATCTTTGTTTCTTCCCCGGTTAGCTCAATAACCATAGTCTCACGGTTCACATCCACAATTTTGGCCCGGAAAATATCAACAATATCAACAATATCGGAGCGGGTCTCACTACTGGCTTTGACTTTGATCATTGCCAGTTCCCGTTGAATCGAATCCACCTCATTTAAGTTGGTAATCTTAATCACATCAACTAATTTTGAAAGCTGATTGACGACTTGTTCCAGCTCCATCTCATCTGCCTGAACCACGATGGTAATCCGAGTTGTATCCGGTTCTTCCGTATAACCGGCAGCAATGCTCTCGATATTAAAAGCCCTGCGGCTGATTAAGCCTGAAATATGGGTCAAAACCCCTGGCCGATTCTCAACCAGTACAGCTAAAGTATGTCTCATTGTGCCTTACCCCCCCATAATCATTTGGTCAAGGCGTCCTCCTGCCGGGACCATTGGTAATACATTTTCATCGGCAGGAATTCGAATCTCCACGACTACAGGTCCTTGGATTTCCAAAGCCTTTTGAATTACTGAATCTACTTCCTGGGGATCTGTTACTCTTAAACCGGCCACTCCCATGGCCTCCGCCAGTTTAACAAAATCCGTATGACCCTTTATCGTTGAATGGGAATAGTGTCCATTATAGAACATCCGCTGCCATTGAGCTACCATCCCAAGCATCTGATTGTTGAGGATAAATACTTTGACAGGCAATTCAAGGTCGGCTAGGGTGGATAGTTCCTGACAATTCATCATGAAACCACCATCTCCGGTAAACAACAGGATTTGGCGACCCGGACATCCTACTTGAGCACCAAGTGCCGCCGGAAGCCCATATCCCATGGTTCCCAAGCCTCCGGAGGTAAGAAGGGTCCGTGGTTGTCTAAATTCATAAAACTGGCCTGCCCACATTTGATGCTGACCCACATCAGTTACTACCACCGCATCCTCATTAGCAGATTGGCTGACTCGCTCAATGAGCTGTTGGGGCAAGACCATTCCTTCCCGAGGGGTATAGGTGAGGGGTTTATTTTCACGCCACTCATTAAGCTGTTCTTTCCAATCTAAGTTGACGGACTTCCACTCTTCACGGCTACGTTCCTTAACCTTATCCAACAAAGCGGGAATAGACCACTTTAAATCTCCAACCACACGGATGTTAGCAATAATATTTTTGTTAATCTCCGCCGGGTCAATATCGAAATGAATTACTTTGGCCTCAGAAGCAAAATCGGCAAGCAACCCTGTAACACGGTCATCAAAACGTACCCCGAGCCCAATCAATAGATCGGTCTGGGTAGTGCCCATGTTCGCCGCATAGGTTCCGTGCATACCCACCATCCCAAAGTTCAGGGGATGTTTATCGGGAATGCATCCCAAGCCCATGAGGCTGGAGATCACCGGCATGTCGGTATATTCCACAAGTTCCTGTAAAACCCCGGCTACATCGGCAAGATTAACTCCGCCACCCACAAAAAACAAAGGTTTTTGGGCTTTGGCTAATTCCTCTGCGACTTGAGCTATAACTTGCGGATCCCCTTCAAATAACGGTTTATACCCTCTTAAGTTTACTTTTTCCGGATATTGAAAATCCAGCTCCCCGGCAAAAACATCCTTGGGAATGTCAATTAAAACCGGGCCCGGACGGCCGGTTCGGGCTATATGAAAAGCCTCTTTGAATACTCTGGGTAGGTCATTGACATCTTTGATTAAATAATTGTGTTTGGTAATCGGGGTAGTGATTCCCGTGACATCTGCTTCTTGGAAGGAATCCCTACCGATTAGAGAAACTGCGACCTGACCGGTGATCGCCACCAGGGGAATCGAATCCATGTAGGCCGTCGCAATCCCGGTGATTAAATTAGTAGCCCCGGGACCGGAGGTGGCAATACACACTCCTACCTTCCCTGTTGAACGGGCATATCCATCGGCAGCGTGCACTGCACCCTGTTCATGACGTGTTAGTATATGGGGAAACCGGGTCTCATAAAGTGCATCATAAAGAGTCAAGACCGATCCCCCTGGATAGCCAAAGACAATGTCAACATTCTCTTGCTTCAAGCATTCAATTACCGCTTTTGCTCCTGACATCCGCATACGCCCACTCCTCCTTTATATCTATTTAGATTGTATTATAGTACAGAATAAAAAAAATTGCACTATGGTATTATTAAAAAAATAATATATTTTTTGATTTTTCCACCCCTGGGTGATGTTGCACGGGCGGCATGGAAGTCAGATTAAAAGAAATTCCGGGAAACAAGCCCGGAATTTCCTATTGTCAGATTAAATTATGCTGAAACCGGCAAAAATGCTAAAATTTTAAGCTTTAGCCTTAGCGGGTTTGCCGCCTCTCCTCGGCTTCATTCGCTTCTTGATCTCTACCAAGATCTGGCTGGCATTAAAGACAGAGGAGTAAGTTCCCGCCAAGACCCCCACAAGCATTGCCGTAGCAAATCCCCGTGTTGATTCTCCACCAAGGATAAGAATAGCAAGTAAACTGATGATAACCGTAAGAACTGTCTTAATCGAACGACCCATCATCTGCCAAATGGATTTGTCTACCATATCCTCGTAGCTATCCCCACGCTTCAAACGAGGTTCGTTTTCCCGAATGCGGTCAAAAATAACCACAGTGTCATTGATAGAATAACCGAAGATCGTCAAGATAGCGGCCACGAAGGTAGAGTCCACTTCCCATTGGAAAAGTGAAAACACACCAAGGGTAACAATAACATCATGCAGCAACGCGGCAATACCGGAAACCGCATAAGCGAACTGGAAGCGGAAGCCGATATAAATCAGCATTAGAACCGCAGCAATGGCTAAGGATAAAAAGGCATTGTTAGTCAGTTCCTTCCCAATAGACGGGCCAACTTTATCTTCCTTAAGGGATTGTTTATCATAGTCTCCTACTTGGGTTTGCAAGGCGTTAAGCAAATTATTGCGCTGGTCTTCTTCTAAAGCAACGGTTCTAATCAAAGCCTCCATATCATTATTGGAAAGCTGCACGGAACCTTCTAATCCCACTGAGCCCATAGCTTCGCTGATTTTCGTTTGGGTCACCTGCTGATTGAACTTGATATCCAACATCGTCCCGCCCGTAAAATCTACACCGCGGTTTAACCCTTGGAAAAGCACCGAACCAATACTTACCGCAATCAACACGCAGGAGATGGCAAACCAAATATAGCGGCGTTTAACAATATTAAAATAAAAGGGAATAGAGTTTTTAACTTCTTCATAGGTTGCCGCATGGGCAGCAGGAGCGGGGGCATTGAGCTGCTTTTCCGGTTCGTGCTTTTTTGCCTCTCTCTTTACACCGAACCAGAATGTATTCATGCGGGGATTGATATTAACAATCCACCTCAAAATCATCCGGGTAAAGGTCACTGCTGTAAAAAGGCTGGCAAAAATACCAATACCCAAGGTAATAGCAAAGCCTTTAATTGAGCTTGTCCCTAAGAAGAAAAGAGTTATCGCGGCAAATAAGGTCGTAATATTGGAATCAAAAACTGTAATAAAAGCCCGGCTAAAGCCCGCTTCCACGGCTGCCCGCAAGGACTTGCCCAGCTTGATCTCTTCCTTAATTCTCTCATAAATAATAATATTCAAATCCACGGCCATACCGATGGAGAGAATCATACCCGCTATCCCAGGCAAGGTCAGTACGGCACCGAACCCTTTTAATACCCAAAGCACGATAAGGGTAAAGACCACTAGTGAAATGTCGGCAACGAGGCCCGGTAGGCGATATAATGCCAACATAAATAAAACTATGAATGCTAAGGCAATGATTCCGGCATTGATGCTCTTATGAAGAGAATCTACCCCAAGGGATGCACCCACAGTGCGTTTCTCGGCAATACTCAGGCTGACAGGGAGGGCACCGGATCTCAATAAAACGGCATATTCTGCGGCTTCTTCAAGAGAGGAATAACCGGTAATTTCAGCCTGTCCATCGGTAATGGGAACTTGAACCTTAGGGTTTTGCAGAAGCTTTTCATCAAGATAAATCCCAATCTGCTGACCTACATTTTTGGAGGTAACTTCAGCAAATTTCTTGGCACCTTCGGTAGTGAAGGTAAGATGAACCACATAACCCGATCTGGAACTTTGCCCCGCCCGGGCATCTTTAAGGTCCGAACCTTCAATTACTATATTCCCCTGCGGGTCTTTGAAGGTTAACTTTGCTGTTGTTTTTAAAGTCTCAACGGCTTTATCGGGATCTTGTACCCCGGCCAAATCCACAATGACCCGTTTCTTTTCGACATCGGTCTGGATAATAGGCTCAGAAAGACCCATTTCATTGACCCTTTTACTAATGATTCCCTTTGCCTTATCCATATCCTCCGCAGTAATTTCCTCACCGTCCGGTCCGGGCTCAGCTTGGAGGACAAGGTGAACACCCCCACGCAGGTCAAGACCCAAATTGATTCCCTTCTCGGGATCCGTAAGGGGTTGGATAGAGAATGCCGCGGCAATAACGATCAGCAAAATTACTGCTGTTAACTTCAGGAAACTTCCCCTTTTCATTATTTTTCCTCCCTTAAAATTTCAATGGAACTTGCCCATGCACAAATTTTATTATAATCCTCGATGCTTAATGGTGTCAATTCATGGGGATATTTAGGAACACCAATCCGCCATGTCTTAATGCTGAATAAGGCCTTGTTCCATGAGAATGCGCAGACGATAACAGTTCATACCCACCTGCCCCAAGTCTTCCAACAAACCATAGTTAGCAACCGCTCCGATTACGGCACCGATTCCCGGCAGCATTTGCAACATTTTTCTTAGATCAATAGCATCCCGATATTCAACCTGGAACTGCTCCCAATCAAACAATTCCAAGGCCTTTAATTCCGGATGAGCCTTAACTGTTTCCTCCCAATGGACAAGCTTATAATAAACTTCAGGTCGCTTCTCCTGGCTGGAAAAGGTCAACTGAAAGACAAAGAGCAGATATAAACGCTCCCGATAATTCTGCGTTGAATAGCCGTAAATATGAGCTAATTCAAAAAGGAACTTCATTTTAATCGCAATCAAAGCCGGGAAGTCCACCATTCCCAGCATAAACCCTCCTGCCCCTGTACCCGCACCTTCGGCCGCAGCTACACGCTTATAAGTTTTCAGCAATTCTAAGGCACGTTGGTCTCTTTCCTGCAAATTTATATTTTTTAAAGGTTTACCCTTAGGGATATATTCGAGACTAAAAAGAACCCCTTTCACCAACCCTTTAATTGTTGTCGTTAGAGCCTCAAGAAATTTTTGGGGGTAGAGCTCATTAAGCTTATTTTGTAGGACTTTGGGACCTTTCTCGTAAAAACGGGGGGACCGAAGCATCTTTTTTTGCCACCCCATCAATTCTTTTTGAATATGTTCTTCATAAGTCATCGTAATTCCCCTTATCCCTCATGGCTCTTCCAAGGGAGCGGTTCCGAAAAGATAATCAAGTGTTCTATATTGAAGAAAGCAAGTGGTGATCCACTTGCTTAATCAGTCCCTTATATACCGATCTTTATTGTGCCCTAAATCGGTTTAGGCACTCTTAGTTCAATCTACTACATTTTCCTGTGCCGGTTCTTCTTCAGTTTTATTTTCGACCTTTTCTTTTTTATCGGATTTTTTATCTTTTTCCACCACGATCTCGCGGTTTTCTACGGAAGCGACGCCGTTTCTGCTTAATTCAATCTCTACTTTATCGGCAATTTGGATAATAACAGTATCTTCTTTGACCTTTTTAACTTTTCCGTAGATCCCACCGGCAGTAATAATCTTATC
>NZ_CEVWNY010000071.1:0-15383 GCF_982384815.1 Desulfitobacterium sp.
GACATGGATGGTTTTTTCCTGGCTAAATTTCGCCGGGGTGAAGTTTAGCTGGAAGGATTTGGGTGAATACTATGAAGAGAGTGGATTGCCGAGATCTGAATATGGGGGAAATGGTTCAGCAATGTTTGGAGCTGGGACTACCGAAATTTCGGGGGCGACAGTTATTTCAGTGGGTTCAGCAAAAGGCTGTCCAAGATTGGGAGGAAATCAAGAACATCAGCGCCGACCATCGGCAAAAACTGCATGAAGTCCTTTCCCTACAGCCCTTTACGAAAGTGAAAGAGCAGATTTCACGGGACGGAACCCGTAAATTCTTGTTCCGTTGCTTTGATGGAGAGACCATCGAGTGTGTTCTCATGGACTATGATCGACTCAAGCACCGTGATCGACATACTGTCTGCGTCTCAACCCAGATTGGTTGTGCAGTGGGTTGCGCTTTTTGTGCTACCGGCTTGGGGGGCTTAAAGAGGAACTTAAGCCCTGGGGAGATTGTAGGCCAGGTGTTGGACATCACCCATATCCTGCGCCAGGAGGATCCGGACTTCCAAGTGACCAATATCGTATTTATGGGAATGGGCGAGCCTCTGTTAAATTACGAATCCGTCCTGAAGGCCATTGAACTATTGAATCATCAGGAGGGACAAGGAATCGGCATGCGGAGGATGACTATCTCCACCAGCGGAGTAGCCCCAAGAATTCGCCGGCTTGCTCTTGACAATGCTCAAGTGGGCTTGGCGGTTTCGTTGCATAGTGCCAATAACAAGACCCGCGATCAACTTATTCCCATGAATCGTCGGTATCCCCTAGAAGAACTGATGGAGGCCTGCGGAGAATATACCAAGCTGACAAACCGCCGGATTACTTTCGAGATCGCCTTGATTTCCGGACAAGCGACTCGGGAAGCGGCTTCAGAAGTGGCCCGACTCTTAAAAGGGCAATTAGCCCATGTTAATTTAATTCCGGTTAATCCGGTGGTAGAGACCGGCATGGCGAGACCGACTGCTAAGGAGATCCAAAATTTTGCTCGGGTTTTGGAGGGTGAGGGAACACCTGTATCTGTTCGTGAAGAAAAAGGGACGGATATCGATGCAGCCTGCGGTCAACTGAGACGGCAATTGGAGTGTGAGCAACAATGAATTTACTAGCCCGCTTCGAGGAAGTGGCGGAAAGTTTGTTTACGGGTATTTTCAAAAAGAATAACAACACCAGACTGCAACCGGTTGAATTGGCCAAAGAGTTGGTTCGCTTTATGCACAAGAACAAGCAGGTAAGCATTTCCCAAGTCTATGTGCCCAATGTTTATCGGGTTTTTCTCCATTCCAGCGATTGGAGTCCTTTTGCTAGCTTTGGGGATGCCTTTTTGATTGAACTATCCAAATATCTTTATGCCGAAGGAAAGAAAAGCGGATTTACCTTCTTAAGTAAGCCCTCCATAGAATTGCATTCCGATGATACGGTAAAGCCCCATGAAATGTTTATTGAAGTGGATTTTGATGACTCTATCGAAGTGCTCTGGGATGATAAAGATGAGTACACAGAAGATAACAATGAGGAATCCGCAGATAATATGGATTGGCGGGACCAAACCAATGTTTTTCAGGGGGAACTTCCTTTTAATCTTCTAAATTCCCCGGAGCATGGCAGGAAAATTCATTACGTTCTCGAAATTATTGTGGGACCGGATTCCGGAAAAACCTTCCCCTTAGAGGGGGAATGCTTTCATATAGGGCGTCATGGTCAGTGCGAAATCGTGCTTAAGGATCCGGAGGTATCGCGCAGACATCTTAAGGTAAGTCGTTTGGGTGATGAATGGATAATTGATGATTTAGGCAGCACCAATGGAACCTTGCTTAATGGTCAAAGGGTAGCTAAGCAAAAAATTGACTTAGGTGACCGGATTGAAATCGGTCAAACTGTCTTCATCCTACGTCACGATTGAACGAGATTTTGGAGGTTTCTATGCAGGGGATTTTAGTACTGGGAAGGCTGTTATTCATTTCCTTAATATATCTCTTCCTTTTTCGAATTCTTACAGCATTGTTGGCCGATTTGCAATATAAAGGGTTAATTCGCAAAAGCGATAAGGATTATGGGCGCTTGGAAGTCCTTTCCGGGGGAGAACTTTTGCCCAAGGGTCGGGTTTTTCGGATTGACCACAAAGGATTAAAGATCGGCAGAGGGAAAAATAATGATGTGGTCTTGGCAGATCACTTTGCTTCCATGGATCATGTGGTGGTACGACATCATAAAGGTGTAACCACTATCGAAGATATCGGAAGTACTAATGGAACTTGGGTCAATGGAGAGCGAATACATTCTCAGGTACAATTGGTTGCAGGAGACTATGTGAAAATTGGAAGTATAACTTTCCAATATTCGAGGTGGCAAAATGAGAGTTCTAAGCTTCAGTGAAACAGGCAGTGTGCGCAAAAACAATGAAGATGCCTTTCTCATCCTCCCGGAATACGGTGTTTATGCGGTAGCCGACGGAATGGGAGGACATCTTGCCGGTGAAGTGGCGGCAAGAACTGCTATTGATGAATTGAAAAACAGTGCCCCCGGCTTAGCAGTGATAGGAGATGAAGAGCTGGAGAACCAAGTGAAAGAAATCCTGGTTCGTGCTAATCGGGAAGTATATACCAGTTCGACTCGTAATCCGGCAACGGAAGGAATGGGAACGACTTTAACAGCTTTAGTTTTTCGGGATAATAAGCTTGTTCTCGCTCATGTGGGAGATAGCAGGGCTTACCTTTGGCGGGATAACAATTTGCTTCAGCTGACTAATGATCACTCTTTGGTGGGTGAACTTGTCCGGTTGGGACAGATTTCCCTTGAAGAGGCTGATAACCATCCGAAACGACATATGTTGGTTCGTGCCGTGGGTGCGGAATGGGATGTGAAGGTAGACTCCCAATCCTTGGAGTCGAAAACTGGGGATGTGTTTTTTCTCTGTACGGATGGCGTATCTAATTTAATCAGTGATCAAGAGTTAGCGGAGGAGTTCTTGCAGAATTGTTCATGGGAAGAGCACCTTGAACATATTCATAAGCTGATCATCGAGCGAGGTGCACCCGATAATTTTACAGCCTTGTGCTGTATAGCGAGTGACGGAATGAAAAGGGTCTGGATTTTACGTTTACTAATTTTAAGTGTACTTTGGGTCGGGTTAGGAGTATTGACCCTAGATGGTAAAACAAATGAGCAAATCCTTTGGCAGGCAGGGATCTTTTCGCTGTTGCTTTTAATCGGTGCAGCACTGGAAAAGCTAGTGGCTTTTAAAGGAGATCCTTACTTATTGCCAACAGTTCAGTTGATTTTAGTCATTGGCTTAGTTTTTTTAACACGAATTCGACCGGCTGCCGCCCTTAAGCAATTTTGGTGGGCGTGCCTAGGGCTGTTTGTTTATTATTTTGTTCTCTATGCTCTACGTGATTACCGTGCTTTGGGACGCATACGTTATTTATTTGGTTTAGGAGCTGTAATCCTACTGCTCATCACCTTGATTTTCGGGATAGCTCAAGGGGGAGCAACCAGTTGGCTGCATATCGGCGGGATAACCTTCGAATCCGAGGAATTAGTTAAGGTGGCCATGCTTATTTTCCTAGCTTCTTACCTTAGTGAACATGAGGAAGTCTTAAGAATCGGAACTGTGCAAGTCGGTAGGCTTTCTTTGCCTGATTGGCGCACTCTTGGCCCTTTTCTGGTCATGGGAGGCTTTTCCTTACTCCTTTTGGCCGCCCAGAAAAGTTTAGGTACCGCCCTGGTGTTTTACTCTCTATATGTTTTGATTCTCTATGTGGTGACAGAGCGTTTGCTCTATCTAGGCGTGTCAATTCCTGTGTTCTTATGTACGGGCACCTTGGGATACTTTCTTTTTGGCCATGTCCGAGTTCGGGTTGCCACCTGGCTAAATCCTTGGGTAGATACCAGCGGTGGCGGCTATCAGATTGCGCAATCCCTCTTTGCCATTGGCGGCGGCAAGATTCTAGGGACAGGCCTGGGTAATGGGATAGGGGCTTCTCAGGTACCGGCCTCCAGTACGGACTTTATTTTTTCTATCATCGCCGAAGAAGCAGGGTTTATCGGGGCAATGGCTTTACTGATGCTCTTTTTGGTAGTTGTTCTTCGGGCCTTCCATATTAGTATGCAGGCGGGGGATCGTTTTGGTCAGATTTTAGCCGCCGGCATTGGAATTCTAGTAGGCACGGAGGCAATTATTATCTTAGCGGGAGTAACCAAACTTTTACCTTTAACGGGGATACCACTCCCTTGGGTCAGCTATGGCGGGAGTTCCTTGCTCACCCACTTTTTGCTGCTGGGGATTTTAGCTAATATCTCGCATGCTGAGGCTGCCGGACCTTTAACCATCAAGAATAAGGGAAGGGAGTATGCAGCGTGAAAAAGGGACTAAGAAATGTTGCCGTAGGCTTCTGTTTAAGTATCGTTTGCTTAAGCTTCGGCCTAATCTATTGGCAAGTGGTTCGTTCTACAGAATTAATGGACAATCCTGCTAATCGCCGACTTATTCTTCTGGAGCAGCGAGTGGTAAGGGGAGGAATTTTCGACAGAAATGGCGAAGTATTGGCACGGACTGAAGTGAATGAGGAGAAAAAGACTCGTACTTATCCCAAGGGTGAGTCCTTAGAGCCTCTAATCGGTTACGCAACCCTTCTCCACGGTTCTTCCGGATTGGAGGCCTACCTAGGAGATTGGCTTTTAGGTATAAAAGACGCTACTGCCGTCCAGACCTTAGAGCAGGTTTTTCAGCTTCCCCGTAAGGGAAATGATGTTGTGTTGACTCTTGATTATTCCTTGCAAAAGGTTGCCTATGAAGGACTAAAAGGAAAAATCGGTTCTGCGGTGGCCATTGATCCCCGGAGCGGGGAGGTTTTAGCCTTAGTCAGCCAGCCTAGCTTTGACGGCAATGACTTAGACAAGAATTGGGATACGATCAGCAAAAAATCCGGCAGCCCTTTTTTGAATCATGCCTTTGCTCTTTATACTCCTGGGTCCACCCTCAAGGTCATGACTTCTGCAGCACTTCTGCGCGCCGGTCTTAATCCCAGTGATCTCTATAATTGTACGGGCACAGCCGTAATCAATGGTCAAGTTATCCGTGAACAAAATGACAAGGCTCATGGCTGGGTGAATTTTAATTTGGCTTTAGCCGAATCCTGTAATACTTATTTTGCGACTTATGGGGTAAAAGCCGGGGATAAAAGATTTCTTCAAGCTGCCAAATCTTTTGGTTTTGGTGAGGAAATTCCTTTTGAGATAAAGGTGAATCGTAGCTCCTTGACAAATGAAGGAGCTGTTCCTCATCACCTGGATGCCAATCTGCTGGCGGCCAGTGCCTTCGGCCAGGGCGAAGTTTTAGTTACACCATTTCATATGGCCTTGATTACTGCGGGCATCGCCAATCAAGGTGTGATCATGCAACCCCATATCGTGGATCAGGTCCTAGATGAGAATCAGGATGTACTTTACCGAAAAAAGAGCGAGCCTTGGTTAACGCCCTTATCCCCGGAAGAAGCCGGAAAAATTAAAAGTGCCATGGTTACGGCAGTTAATGATGGAACAGCCGCCCCCGGAGCAATCCCGGGAATCCAAGTGGCTGCCAAGACCGGTTCCGCGGAACCGGGAGGAAATGTTCGGACCCATGCTTGGTATATTGCTTTTGCTCCGGCGGATAACCCCCAAATCGCTGTAGCAGTTCTTGTCGAGAATGGGGGCACAGGGGGAGGGGCTGCGGCACCCATCGCCCGGGCAATCATCGAAACCGCATTAAGCCAGAAAGCAGGTGATAACTTGTGAGCAAGATCTTGAGCAATCGCTATGAAATAATCGATAAAATCGGCTCCGGTGGTATGGCCATAGTCTATAAAGCCAAGGACCTATTGTTAAACAGGATTGTCACAATTAAGGTTCTCCGCGAGCAATTTACAGCGGATGAAGAATTTGTCCGGCGTTTCCGCCGTGAAGCTCAATCGGCAGCTAGTCTGTCCCATACCAACATTGTCTCCATTTATGATGTGGGTAAGGATGGGGATACGGAATACATCGTGATGGAGTATGTGGAAGGACAGAACCTCAAGGATATTATTCGTAACTATGCACCCCTATCTACTGAGCAAACGGTAGAACTGGGGATTCAAATTGCCGAAGCGATTCGCCACGCCCATGAGCATCATATTATTCATCGGGATATCAAACCCCATAACATTTTGGTCACTGAAGATGGTCGCATCAAAGTAACTGATTTTGGCATTGCCCGGGCAGTGTCCGCAGCAACCATGACTCACACCGGGGACATTGTTGGGTCGGTGCATTATCTTTCTCCGGAGCAGGCCAGAGGGGTTCAGACTAACGAACAATCTGATGTCTATTCTTTAGGGATTATTCTCTATGAGCTTTTGACCGGGAAGGTACCCTATGATGGGGAAACTCCCATTTCCATTGCTTTAAAGCATTTGCAGGAACAGGCTGTCCTGCCAAGCAAACTTAATCCACGGATAAACTTAGCCCTGGAGAATCTGGTGATGCGAGCAATTGCTAAATCCCCGGATCAGCGTTATGCTACGGCCAAGGAATTACTGCAGGATCTTCATAAGGTTCAAGCCGGTTTACCTGTGGACAAAGTAGCAGGTGAAGAACAGGAGCTTGAGAGTACACGGATTCATCGTTCTTTAGGTAGCGGAGTGAATACTGCCCTAGCCTCCGATATTGCTCAGGCAGATAGCAAAAGCGGCAAAAAAGAAGTTCAGAAAAAGACGCTTAAACGCTGGCCTTGGGTTGCCTTATTAGCGGTTCTGCTGGTCTTTGGCGGGGTTTGGATTGGTTTTTCCAAATGGTTTAATGTCGGAACTACCACTGTACCGAATTTGGTGGGTAGATCAATTAACGAAGCAGAGGTTTTTATTAAACAGCGTAATTTACTCTTAGACCCGGAAGTACAAGAAGAGAACAGTGATGACGTGGAGAAGGGGAAAATTACCAGAACTGATCCGGCGGAGGGTACCAGTGTTCGCGAAGGACGGGAAATCAAGGTCTGGTTGAGTTTAGGCCCCGAACAAGCAAAGGTTCCTAACCTAAAAACCGGCGGGATGACTGAGGAAGATGCCCGTAATACTCTAGAGAGTTTAGGGTTTAAGAAAGATAATATCAAAACCCAAACAGATCCAAATTCCCCTTTGCCGGAAGGGATTGTGGTTGATCAGGATCCGGTACCGGGTATAGACTGGCCAAAGAATGGGTACATCACTCTGACCGTCAGTGCCGGAAAAGTCAACAAGCCTTTTGTTTTGAATAGTGTAATTGGCCAAACCCCTGCTCAAGCTAAAGCTTTTCTGGAACAGTTGGATTTAAATGTCATAGTCGAGAGCGAAAAGGTTGACTCCACTGAATTCCCTCCTGACGTTGTTTTGAACACTATACCCAAACCGGGCGAATCGGTTAAAAAAGGGG
The DNA here is from genome assembly GCF_982384815.1 of Desulfitobacterium sp. Classification (NCBI taxonomy): domain Bacteria; kingdom Bacillati; phylum Bacillota; class Clostridia; order Eubacteriales; family Desulfitobacteriaceae; genus Desulfitobacterium; species Desulfitobacterium sp. The sequence continues at coordinate 7,465 of NZ_CEVWNY010000071.1, forward strand.
ACACAGTCAGGCTTATCATTTCCCGGGGTCCCGGGCCTTTGGCCTTTAATCCAATCGACTTGGTAAACGTGGCATATTGGTATTGAGATGTTTATTATCTGTATATGTAACTCTTTTTTAGAGGAGATTAATTAAACGCATGATATCGGGAATACTGCTAAAAGGATATAGTGGATTTTATTATGTGTTTGCGGAAGGCCGAGTATGGGAATGTTCCCTACGCGGTCGCTTTCGTATTCGCAATCAGGAATTCCTACCGGGCGACCGGGTGAAGATTCTACCGGGAGCGGGAATGAAGGCGACCATTGAAGAAGTCGAGCCTCGGCGCAATGCTTTAGTCAGGCCGAGCATTGCCAATATCGATCAGGCCTTTTTGGTCTTTGCCTATGTGTCTCCGGAGCCGGACCTAAATTTGCTGGACCGGTTGATTATTCAAGTAACCGAAGCCCGGATTAAGCCCGTAATTATTCTGAACAAAGCGGATTTGGTCAATGCTTCCGACTCCTCCGGAATGATCCGGAGTGCAAAAAGCTTGGATTTTTACCGGGGGCTGGGGTACGACCTAATCAAAGTCTCCACAAAGACAGGAGAAGGGCTTAAAGAGGTACAAGACCATATTAATGGCAAAGTGACAGTGTTGGCGGGACCTTCCGGAGTGGGTAAGTCCAGCTTAGTTAACGCCTTATCACCTGACTTAGAATTAAAGACCGGTGATGTCAGTCGCAAGCTTAAGCGGGGCCGGCATACTACCCGTCATGTAGAGCTGCTGATTTGCGGCGAGGGCCTTTTGGCCGATACGCCTGGTTTTTCTTCCCTTTTTCTTCCCGGTATGAAGCGTGAAGAGCTCGGGGATTTTTTTCGGGAATTTCAAGACCTGGAACAGTGTCGGTTTGCAGATTGCCTGCATCATAAGGAGCCGGATTGTGCGGTAAAAGCTGCGGTGGCAGCGGGACAAATTCAGCAATCACGTTATGATCATTATTGCCAGTTTTTAGAGGAAGTTATTGCAGCCGAGAGGAGATATTAAGGATGATCAAGATCGCTCCTTCCATTTTGTCGGCGGATTTTGCCCGCCTCGGGGATCAAGTGGCCTTAGTAGAACAGGCTGGAGCAGAAATATTGCATATTGATGTGATGGATGGGCATTTTGTGCCGAATATTACTATTGGCCCCTTAGTGGTAAAGGCCCTGCGTCCTCACTCAAAAATGCGTTTTGATGTCCACTTAATGATTGAAAACCCGGAACGTTATATCGACGCTTTTGCTAAAGCGGGGGCAGATCATATTACAGTGCATTTAGAAGCAACCCCCCATATTCATCGGGCTATCCAACAGATCAAGGCGCTGGGTCTTACGGCAGGGGTTTCCCTTAACCCGGCCACCCCTCTGGATGGGATTAAATATATTCTCGATGAGCTGGATATGGTTTTGATTATGAGTGTTAACCCCGGCTTTGGGGGACAAAAATTTATCCCGGCGGTTCTGCCCAAGATTGAGGTTCTCCATCGCCATCTTGACCAAATGCAATCCACCTGTGAAATCGAGGTGGATGGGGGGATAAATCTTGATACTGCTGCGGCAGCGGTCAAAGCCGGTGCCAATATCTTAGTGGCCGGTGCGGCAGTATTTGCCGGCCCTGATCCCGCCCAAGCTGTCCGGGAACTTCGGGAGGCGTCCCATAAGCTAAATGGTGAAACCCGGTGAAAATAGCCGTTGTAGCCAATGGAGAATGGGATAAAGAATGGGGTAAAGCCGAACTGGCCGCCTATGATCGCTTAATTGCGGCTGATGGTGGGGCCAACTGTATTATCGACTCCGGCTATCTACCCCATGCCTTAATAGGGGATCTAGACTCTATCAAGCCGGAAAATCTAGAAATCTGTCGTAAGCAAGGAACCCAGATAATTTCCTATCCTTCGGAAAAGGACGAAACGGACCTGGAGCTAGCCTTAGAGTATGCGGTTAAACTTATCGAGGAAGAAAAAGAGAGCAAGAAAAACACCGAGATACGGGAACAAAAGCTTAAGGAGATTTCCTTGCTAGGGGCAACTGGGGGAAGAATTGATCATTTGTTAGGCAACCTGTCCCTGATGCTTGGCCATTATAAAAGAGGATATCAGATTCGCATGAAAGACCAGGGGCAAGAAATTTGGCTTCTTCATGGTCAAGGGAATTTGCAGGGAAAAAAAGGACAAAAGCTATCATTAATTCCGGTGGCGGAAAAGGCTGTTGTCCGAACGGAGGGACTTTATTATCCTTTGTGCAGTGAGAGTTTGCGTCAAGACTCGCCAAGAGGGATAAGCAATGTATTTTTAGGGGAAGATGCATTAGTGGAAGTTTCCGAGGGGATGATTTGGGTAATAACGCTTAATCCCGATAATATAAGGTAGTCTGCTATGGAGCTACGCAGCACCGGCAGATGATGAAAAATGTCTGGGTCCTGTAGCTTCTCGCACATCCGTTCACTTAGCGTCCCGGGGCTAGCATCACTTGCTTTCAAGGAGCTCCGCCAAACCTTCGGGTAATACCTGAAGTGAACCGGGTGGCTACGCTACCCTTGAAAGCTTCGTTTGCTTTTTTCGCCCCTCAGTGCTAAAGAAAGCTTGGCTTATGGCGAGTAAAGCGAGGCAGAAGCCTTAGCTGCCTTATACACAGTGAAATCGTTCTCTCCTGTGCGATAAGCTACGCTTTCGGGTCTTTTTGAGTCAACCTTCAAGTCATTTTTAGAGTAGTGATCTAATAATAAGTAAGGATTGAATTAAGGATGAGTAATAAATATTCAGACGAATTATGGTTAGGCACCATGCTCAAGGATGAAGTCCGCTGGGTACTGGTGGGTATGACCCGGACAGTGGAAGAGGCAGCGACCCGCCATAAAACAACACCGGTGGCCACAGCCGCCTTAGGTCGGTTGATGGGGGCTTCTTTACTCCTGGCCAGCTCAATGAAAGGGCAAGAGGCAATTACCTTACGACTTTTGGGTGACGGACCTTTAGGCGGGGTAGTAGCCATCGGCAATGCTCGGGGAGAGGTTCGCGGATATGTTCATGAACCCAATGTAGACCTTCCTTTAAATGCCGAAGGTAAACTGGATGTAGCCGGTGGGGTAGGAGCCGGGGAATTTGTTGTCAGCCGCACTCTGAGTAACGGCGAAAGCTATACGGGCATGGTTCCCATCGTTAGTGGGGAAATCGCCGATGATTTAGTCCATTACCTACACAGTTCTGAGCAAATAAACTCTGCGGCACTCCTGGGTGTGTTAGTCGATAAGGATCTCCATGTGGCCGGAGCGGCAGGGATGTTGTTCCAATTGTTGCCTAATGCCTCGGAAGAGAGTATTCGAGCCATCGAGGACCGACTGGCTAACCTTACCCAAGGGATTGGCCAAATTGCCGCCGATAGTGACTGTATGGAAGCTTTGCTTAAGAATCTTATGGGGGATTTGGATTACCGCATCTTAGAAAAACGCCCTGTGCAATATAAATGTACCTGTTCCAAAGAGAGACTAAGTGAAACCTTAGTCAGTATAGGTAAAGAAGGCTTTGAAGAGATTCTTGAGGATAAGCAAGCTGAGTTAGTTTGCCATTTTTGCAATGAGCATTATCAGTTTAGCGAGGATGAGCTGCGCGGGCTTTATGAACAAGTAAAGTAGGCGAAGTAGGTGGGTCTATACTGAAAAAGATCCTTCGCTTATGCTCAGGATGACACACACTATGCCATACTGAACGCAGTGAAGGATCTTGCCCAGATAGCACCGTTTTCATCTTCTTAATAAAAAACTAAAGCCGGTACCGAATAATCGATACCAGCCAAGTTTAGCATATTAGGATGTACGTACAAGTGTAATTATATTGCACGTTGAACTTTACCGGAACGTAAGCATCTGGTGCAAACACTGATCCGGGTCGGAGTGCCGTTGACGATGGCGTGAACCCTTTGCAGGTTAGGTTTCCAAGTCCGCTTTGTCCGGATATGAGAGTGGCTGACCTGAATACCTGTAGCAACCCCTTTTCCGCAAATAGCACATACATTAGCCATGCTCTTACCTCCTTTACACCGGAAATGATACTTATGTATTCTATCAAATGTTTGAGGGATTGGCAAGGTTTTTCCTGAAAATGATATCGATGAATGGTACAAAGTGAATATTATAAGATAGTGGACAATGATTAATGACATATTAACATAATTTTCTTTGAACATTTCATTAATACTTGGTAAAATAGTGACGATATGGACACATGCCGAAGAGGGAGGTCCTTGTATATGGGTAAAGAGATCAGTAATAATTTAGGGATGATCGATATTTCGGAAGAAGTTATTGCCACCATTGCCGGTGCAGCTGCCGTAGAATGTTATGGGCTTGTAGGTATGGCCTCGCGGAAATCAAGCGATAAGTTTTCCGAGCTCCTGGGACGCGAAAATTTAGCCAGGGGAGTGGTTGTATCCATCGATGATAATCAGGTCGTCATTGATTTGTATATTATCGTCGGCTACGGTGTAAAGATTTCTGAGGTAGCTACTAACGTCATGGAACGGGTCCGCTATACCACTGAAAATCTTACGGGCTTGAAGGTAGCACAAGTCAATGTCAATGTCCAGGGTGTGCGTGTCCTAGAATAAAGGAAAGTTCCGGTGGAGTCTGGACTCTACCGGAAGCTTGACTTATCCGTCACCGGATAAGGACCAGGTCCGATAGAGTAGGGGGATTATATTGAAATCAGATGGAGATACAGGCCTTATAGTTACCGGACAACAGTGGAAACAAATGATGCGCTCCGGCGCTAAGGCTTTAGAACGCAAGAAGCATGATGTAGATGCCCTAAATGTATTTCCGGTACCGGATGGGGACACCGGAACAAATATGAATTTTACAATTCAATCCGCAGTTAAGGATGCGGAAAAGACTTCCGGCGCAACTGTCGCAGAAGTGGCCTCCGCAGTTTCTATGGGCTCCTTAATGGGTGCCCGGGGTAATTCCGGGGTAATTTTGTCCCAACTTTTGCGGGGAATTGCTAAAGGCTTAGAGGGCCATAAGGAAGCAAGCGGCCAGCAGATTGCCCACGCCTTACAAATGGGTGTGGATACCGCCTACAAAGCAGTTATGCGACCCGTTGAAGGAACTATTCTTACAGTGGCCCGTGAAGTTGCTAAAGGCGCCCAAAATAGTGCCAAACCGGGAGCTGCCCCAGTTAAGGTATTAAAAGATGCTTATGCCCGGGGCCAACAAACCTTAGAAAAAACACCGGATATGCTTCCAGCCTTAAAGCAAGCAGGAGTTGTAGACGCCGGTGGACAGGGCTTCCTCATCATCCTGAATGGTTGGATTGCTGCTTTGGAGGGACAGGAACTCGAAGAAGAGGTAGTAGCAGATGTTCCTCAGGCTGAGCCGCAGATGATGCGCGGAATTACTGCCGTGGAGGATTTGGAATTCCCTTATTGTACTGAGTTCTTGGTTAAAGGGGAAAACCTGCAAGTAGATAAAATCCGCGAGGATTTAATGGGACGAGGGGATTCACTTCTAGTTGTCGGAACAGAAGAAGTAGTGAAGATCCATGTCCATGTCAAGAATCCGGGCCGGATCTTGGATTATGCTATCCAATGGGGTGCTCTCCATGAAGTAGCCATTCATAATATGTTGGCTCAGAATGAAGCAATGGCTCATGCTCAGAAAACGAACGAACCTGAGATAGCTGGAGTAAAAGACCAAAGTTTTGTTAATCAGGACCAAGAATCAGCTGATGAAGTGGAAGAAAAAGACAATGGTATCGTTGCCGTGGCAATGGGACAAGGGATTGCCGATGTCTTCAAAAGCTTAGGGGTAGATGAAGTTATCTTCGGTGGCCAGACCATGAACCCCAGTACGGAAAATATCGTGGAGGCAGTACGAAAGGTCAATGCCAAGAATGTCTATATCCTTCCCAATAACGGCAACATTGTCATGGCAGCCCGCCAAGTAAAAGATATCGTAACCGATCGTAATATATTTATTATTCCAACAAAATCAATCCCACAGGGGATATCGGCATTGGTCAATTATAATCCCCATGGGAATGCTGCGGATAATGCCGAAAATATGGAGGAGGGCTTATCCCTAATTAAGTCGGGGGAAGTAACCTATGCGGTTCGTGATTCTCAGTTCGGAGAATTAGAGATTAAGGAAGGTGACATCCTGGGACTTATTGAGGATGTCATCCAGGTAACAGGGAAAGAACGCCTTGCTGTTGCCAAAGAGACCTTGAATAAGATGGAGTGGAAGGATCATGATTTGGTGACCATCTTCTATGGTGAGGATGTTTCAGAGGATCAAGCAGAGGAACTTAAGAATTGGATTGAAGCAGAAGCACCTCATATTGAATTAGAGCTTTATCCCGGTAACCAACCACTGTATTATTATATTTTTGGCGTAGAATAATAACTAGAACCCTCCGGAGAAATCCGGAGGGGTTTTTACATCACAAGGAGAGAGTGTTATGGGGCGGAGTACGGTATTTGACCTAATCGGACCGATAATGGTTGGTCCTTCCAGTTCGCACACTGCCGGAGCGGTACGGCTGGGGGCCATGGCCAGAAAAATATGCGGGGGGGAACCGGCTGAAGCCGAGCTGGTTCTCCATGGCTCTTTTGCTGAAACCGGTAAAGGACATGGTACAAATCTGGCTTTAGTAGCGGGGCTTTTGGGAATGAACCCGGATGACGAGAGAATCCCTGAGGCTTATGCTATTGCCGAAGAGAGAGGAATATCCATCCACTTTAAGACCGGTGATTTGGGTGATGTTCATCCGAATACTGTGAAAATCTCTTTAATTAGTCAGACGGGGCAAAAGGTAGAGATTACCGGTTCATCCATTGGGGGAGGACAGATTAAAATTCTTGGCATCAACGAATTCAAGGTGGAAATCAGGGGGGATTATCATACCTTAGTGGTATTGCAAAAGGACCTTCCCGGAGTAGTGGCTCAAGTGACCTCTTTGATCGCCTCGACCCAAATCAATATCGCCCAAATGCGAGTGTCCAGGGAGAAAAAAGGTGCTCATGCCCTCATGATCATTGAGACTGATCAAGCTGTTGACCCGGCTGCCTTAGCTTTGATCAAGAAGCTTCCGGCAGTAAATACAGCCATGGCTGTTGAACCATTAGAGTAAGTGGCTGGACAAAGGAGCATGATAAGTGGATAAGGAGGGAAAGTCCATGCGTTCCATTATGGAATATGTGTCCCTTGCCGAAGAAAAAGGTAAGAAAATCGGTGAGATCGTTTTAGCCGAGCAAGCCGAAGAGGCGGAAAAGACCCTTGAAGAATTAAGGCGGCAAATGGCCCAAAATCTTCAAGTGATGCGGGAAGCGGTTCAAAGCGGACTAAGGGGCGAACGCAAGTCTTTGTCAGGATTAGTAGGCGGTGAGGCTCTTAAGGTTGAGACTTTGCGCCGTTGTGGAAAAAGCTTAATTGGAGATCTCGTCAATGGAGCAATTGCCAGGGCTTTAGCGGTAGTCGAGGTCAATGCCGGTATGGGAAAAATCGTTGCTGCACCAACTGCCGGTTCCTGCGGTGTGTTGCCGGCTGTGCTTTTAACTGCTGAAGAAGCATTAAAGTCTTCAGAGGAGGACCTGGTAACCGCGTTATTTTGTGCAGCCGGTGTCGGAATGATAATTGCCGATCGGGCTAATGTATCCGGTGCGGAGGGGGGCTGTCAAGCGGAGATCGGTTCAGCGGCCGGGATGGCGGCTGCGGCGGCGGTAGAGTTAGCCGGTGGCGGTCCTGGAGCTTGTGCCCATGGGGCGGCTATCGCTATGAAATCTTTTTTGGGGCTGGTTTGCGACCCGGTAGCAGGGCTTGTGGAGGTACCCTGTGTAAAGCGGAATGCCACAGCCGCAACTGTTGCTCTAGCAGCAGCAGAAATGGCATTAGCGGGGATTGAAAG
>NZ_CEVWNY010000072.1:0-14842 GCF_982384815.1 Desulfitobacterium sp.
TGTGGAGCACGTAGTCGGTGAATTGGGCCGGGGTCATGTGGTTGCCTTTAATATCCTCAATGTTGGACGCTTCAAGCTGGCCGCTGCAGCCATCGGTAGTGCCGAGATTGCCTTGGAAGTCGCCTTGAAATATGCCGGCGAGCGTAAGCAGTTTGGCGTTCCCTTAAGCTCCTTCGGTGCAATCCAGGCCAAATTCGCCGAAATTGCTACCCAGGCTTATATGGCTGAGAGCGTTGTCTACCGTACTGCCGGGCTAATGGAAGAGGCCTGCAAAGATCTTGATGTTACCGGGGACTGCCGCAAGGAAGCCGGCAAAGCCCTTGAAGAATATGCAATTGAATGCTCCTTGAACAAGGTTCTGGCCTCCGAGGTTCTGGACCTAGCGGTAGATGAGGGTGTTCAGATTCACGGTGGTTACGGCTTCATTGCCGAATACCCGATTGAGCGCATGTACCGGGATTCTCGGATCAACCGTCTCTTTGAAGGAACTAACGAGATCAACCGCCTACTCGTACCGGGAACTTTACTGAAGCGGGCTATGAGCGGCGAGCTTCCCCTTTTGGCAGCTGCCAAGAATGTTAGCAAAGACCTTATGTCAGCAGGCTTAGGCTCGGAGGAAGACGGATTAAATGCTCTTCTGGCTATGACCCAAAAGGCCAAGAAGCTCTGCTTAATGGCAGCCGGTATTGCGGCTCAAAATTTGGGCATGGAGCTTAAAGACAATCAGTATGTTCTGATGGGCTTAGCGGAAATGGTTCTGCAAGTCTATGCTATGGAAAGCGGTGTCCTCCGCGCTTTGAAGGTACAGGATATGGACGTCACGGACGATCACAAGCTCTTTGTGGAAAAGGCCGCTACTTTGGGCGCCTACAGTGCCATGAATATCCTGGAGCAGCATGCTAAAGAAGTTATTTGTGCGGCGGAGCAAGGAGACTCCTTAAGCACGGTTATGGCAGGAATGCGCAAGCTCGTTCGCCGTCCCAATGTTGATATGATTGGACTTCGCCAAGAGATCGCCAAGATGGTAGTTGAAAAGGGTAAATATCCCATTCGTTAAGGGGAGAAAAAGCAATCTTAGGGGGCAAAATCGGATAAGGGAAGCGAGCTTAGGAACTTTTTGAGCCTAAGCTCGTTGTCCACCTCTTGCCGGACCAGAGAGAGAAGTCCGGCTATGTAAGGGGAAAACAGACCTTTTAAAAAATGGAGGATAAAACATGTCAATTTGGGTGGAAGAATACCGCAAGAAGTTAACCACTCCGGATAAGGCGGTTGGGGTAGTCAAGAGTGGTGATTGGATTGTTTATTCGTATGCGGCCAATACCTTGCCGGTACTCGATATGGCTTTAGCGCAGCGTACACCGGAACTCCGTGATATTCAGCTCTTGGCCGGAGTTAGTATGCGCCCCCATGCCGTTGTGAAAGCCGATCCCAGAGGGGAGCATTTTACTTGGGATTGTGTGCATTTTAGTGCTATCGACCGTAAGTATTATGAAATGGGTCGGGCTTTCTATGTTCCCTTAAGATATTCCGAAGCGCCACGTTACATCCTGGAAAACGTCAACCGCATAGATGCTCTCATGGTCCAGGTCAGCCCTATGGATAAGCATGGCAACTTCAATTTGGGTCCGACTATTTCGCATTATCCGGCTTCAGCGCAGAAGGCAAAAGTAATCATTGTGGAAGTCAACGAGGATATGCCCATTGCTCATGGGGGTTATGGCAATTATCTACATGTATCTGAAGTGGATTATATCGTGGAAGGCGGTCATACCGGAATGCCGCTGATTCCCAGCACTCCGGTTACAGATGTAGATAGGCAAATTGCTCAGTATGTTCTCGATGATCTGCGGGATGGGGACTGTATCCAATTGGGAATCGGGGCCATGCCCAATGCCCTTGGACAAATGATTGCAGATTCCGATCTTAAGGATCTGGGAGTGCATACTGAGATGTTGGTAGATAGTTATGTAGACATGTGGGCAGCCGGGCGGATTTCCGGACGGAAAAAACAAATCGACCGGGGGCGGATGGTCTACACTTTTGCCGGTGGAACCCAAAAGCTCTATGATTTTATCGATAATAATCCCCAAGTAGCCGGATATCCTGTGGATTATACCAATGACCGCTTTATTGCCAGTCGCAACGATAATTTAGTTTCAATCAATAACGCCTTAGAAATCGACCTATCAGGACAAGTTTGTTCGGAAACCATCGGCCCGCGGATGATCAGTGGTGCCGGGGGACAACTGGATTTCGTAGACGCCGCTTATAACTCAAAAGGCGGACGTAGCTTTATCTGCATGGAATCAACCTTTACCGATGCGGAAGGGAAGAAGCATTCCCGAATTCGCCCCCTATTGACAGAAGGTGCAGTGGTCACCGATACACGTCCTATGGTTCAATATGTAGTAACCGAGTATGGAAAAGTAAACCTCAAAGGAGCTACAACCTGGCAGCGTGCAGAGCGCTTAATTAATCTTGCTCATCCGGATTTCCGTGAGGAGCTTATTAAGGAAGCAGAAAAACTTAAAATTTGGCGAAGAAGCAATAAGTAGAAATCGATACTACGATCTTTCGCTAAAGTTAGTTATTAGAGGAGGTTGGCTTATATGCCCGCCACACGGGAAGTATTTTGGAATATAGATGGTCACCTTTGGCTCTACTTATTTGCGGTGATTATGCTCGTTATTTTTATCAATGGGGTATATCGGCGTCTCCGGCTGTGGAAAATGGGACAACCGGAAAACCGGTGGAAAGAAGGCTGGCAAGGAATTAAAGATATTTTGGTCTATGGCTTCGGACATAAAAGGATTCTCAAAGACTTGACTCCCGGGGTTATGCACCTTTCAATTCTCGTAGGATTCATTTTTCTGTTCTTTGCTACGGCAATAATCACCTTGAAGGCAGATTTTGGACTTGACCTATTCAAAGGGGCACTCTATCTTTTTATTAAGATCACTAGTAACCTCTTTGGCCTCTTAGCAACCCTTGGGGTAATCTATCTATATTATCGGCGCTATATCAAGCGTCCTGATCGTTTGGATAATAAGTCCGATGATGCTATAGCCTTATCCTTAGTTTTTGCCATCCTAGTTACCGGCTTCTTTATCCAGGGTGTGCGGATGGCCACGGGACATGATCCTTGGGCAATCTACGGCTTTGTAGGATATTGGATGATCGGGCCTTTGCAGGCTATTTTCAGCCAGGCCGAACTTCTTTCCCTGCATAAGTTCCTCTGGTGGTTCCACATGTTTCTGGCCTTTGCCTTCATCGCGTATCTTCCCTATTCCAAGCTCTTTCATATCTTTTTGGGACCCTTGAACCAATTTTTCCGCAAGCGGGGTCCCATCGGTGTGCCGGAGCTCATCGATTTTGAAGATGAATCCCTAGAGAATTACGGGCTTAGCGAATTTAAACAGCTTACTTGGAAAGCCTTATTTAACACAGATGCTTGTATCCGCTGCGGACGTTGTCAGGAAAACTGTCCGGGTTATGCCAGTGGCAAGACTCTGAATCCGAAAAAGATCATTCAAGATATGCGCATAAGAATGGAAGAAGAGGGTCAAGCCCTTGCGGAAGCCAAAAAAGCACTCAAACAAGGTGGCAAAGTGGCTGCCGCGGAAACAGCCGGTACCGTAGATGGCACAGTGGCCTTAGAATTACCACCGGGGCGGGCTTTGATCGGGGAAGTAATTGCCGAAGAAGACATTTGGGATTGCACCACCTGTCGTTCTTGCGAAGAGCAGTGCCCAGTATTTGTGGAACATGTGGATAAAACCGTTGAAATGAGAAGAAATCTGGTACTCATGGAATCCCGCTTCCCCAGTGAAGCCCAGTTAGCTTTCCGGAACATGGAGAACAACGGTAATCCCTGGGGAATAGGTTGGAACAATCGGGCCGAATTCCTGAAGGGCTTAGATGTTCCTACTATGGAAGAGAATCCCGAAGCGGAAATCCTCTACTGGCCGGGGTGTTCAGGGGCCTTTGATGCCCGCAATCAGAAAGTGGCAGCGGCTATCGTCAAACTCCTAAGGGAAGCCAAAGTGAATTTTGCCATCCTTGGCAATGAGGAGAAATGCTGCGGTGATTCCGCCCGAAAGTTAGGTAATGAGTTCCTCTATCAGACCTTGGCTACAGAGAATATCGAGGTCATGAAGGGCTATGGAGTGAAGAAAATCCTTACTCAATGCCCTCACTGCTTTAACCTCTTGAAAAATGAGTATCCACAGCTGGGTGGTAATTTTGAAGTGATCCATCACACCACCTATTTGCAGGAGCTCCTGCAGAAGGGGCGGCTCCGGATAAAACCGGCAAAGGATGGAATAGGTGAAAAGAATCTAAAGGTTACTTATCACGATTCCTGCTATCTCGGACGCTACAACAAGATCTACAGTGAACCACGGGAACTTCTGCGTATGGCCGGTCTGAATATAGTTGAAATGCCAAGACACAAGACGAAAGGCTTCTGTTGCGGTGCCGGTGGCGGACGGATGTGGCTGGAAGAGCATGGGGGTCAGCGCATCAACGAGATGCGGACCGATGAAGCATTGGCGACGGGTGCAGATATTGTCGGCACTGCTTGTCCCTTCTGCCTGACCATGATCAATGATGGTATTAATGCCAAAGAAGCCGCCGAACAGGCAAAAGCTTTAGATATTGCCGAAGTCCTTGCCCAAAGAATTTCGTGAATAACGGGGACAGCGTTGGTTGCTCCTTATCCACCGTGAAATTTACGATTAGCCAAAAAAGAGACGGTCATGGATTCATGACCGTCTCTCCCTTAAATTCCTTCACACTGATCACATTTCACTGAGTAAATTTCACCATCTTTGCCCGAATAGCTAATGACTTTGTGACATACAGAGCAGACCACTTGAAAAGGATATTTTACCTCTTGCCCCTCTTTAATTTGTGGTGATTGAGGGGAATAAGGTGATTGAGGTGAAGTTTGCAAAGCCATCGAAGTGAGTCCTCCTTAGGGATAAGATATTGACTTATTGTACCATAGATTACAAGCAGACACAAATTGACAAACCTGGTCATATTGAATGAATGAGTTTAGTTATTAAAAAGCATATTCGGATAAAGTATAAATTATTTCAATGAGTAAAAAAGTTACTATAAATTGAGGGGAAGAAGTTTAGAGTAAGGTAGAGGAGATTTGAGGGGGAGATGATTATGGACTTAAGAGAGATTGCTCCGGATATTTTTTGTCTTAAGGTATCAGTGAATCTAAGCGAAGAAGATGTTAACCTATACATTTTCCGCGGCGAGGTTCCCACCTTGATTGATACGGGGACAAATATCCCGGAAGTATATCAAACGATCCAAAGAGCCTTAAAAGAATTAGGCATCCAACGCTTAGAGCAGGTTCTGCTGACTCATTGGCATGTTGATCACGCCGGGGGTGCGGATAACTTAAGAAAAGACGGTGCCCGGATTTTAATTAGCAACCGTGATTATGAAGAATGGGTAGATTTTTACAGCGGCAAGACTTTCGATGTCTTTGGTAAGCATGCAGAAGATTTTTGGGGAGTACCCCAAGAACAATTGGCATCGATCATAAAGTATAACAAAAAGCTGATTTACCTTACAGGACTACCCGATGAAGTCGAGAAAATCGAGATCGGGGCAGTGATTCAAGCCGGAAACAGTAGACTCAAAGCTATATTTACTCCCGGACATACTGCAGGGCATCTTGCTTTTTATGAGGAAGAGCTGGGGATCCTTTTTTCCGGGGATTTTCTCCTCCCGGATGTGGTGCCCTACCCGGGAACCTGGCTGGAAAAAGGAAAAGTGGTTAGTGGCTTAGTAAGTTACATGCGGGCCTTGGACCGGGTAGAAAACCTCGGTGCAAAAGCCTATTTTCCCGCCCATGGAGTTTCCCGCAGGACACCGGCAGCCCGCTGTTACGAATTGCGTAATCAAATACTCAGACAGGCGGAACGCCATACCCCCAAAGAAACAATCTATGAAGGAGGACTTGAGCTAGGCAAAGGCAAGTTTAATCCCGTTTCGATTTTCATTCACATGCATTATGTATACGGCTGGGAATCCCTAAAAGCCAAATAGCCATGGGGACTTTTTCATGCGGCACATCGGCAAAATTATATAGGATAACTGTAGGGAACTGCTCTGGGGCAATTCCCTACAGTTTTTAGCATGTCAATAAGGGTTGTCAAGGGGACGGGGGTGTTGACACACGCAATTAGCTACCTTTGAGGGCGAGCTCAACTAAATGTCCGGAATGCTTTTCAGAAGAAAAGTGGTATACTAAAACGGTGATCGAAATCCAACCATTTATTGAGTCATCAAGATTAGGTACAATAGATCGAAGAAGTTAAAGCGCAAATTTTCGAATCAGGTGGAAAGAGTATGATGAGCAAAGTGTTAACTAAAACTCCAAATAACAATAAACCCAAGGGAGGAACCTACCGCAAGGCCAATATGGCCCTAGGTCTTTCTGCCCTTGGCTTAATAGCCGCTTATCCTTTTCAGAACTATTTTTGGGGAGGCCTTTTAACCGGTGGCTGTTCCGCCGCTTTAGTAGGGGGCCTTGCCGATTGGTTTGCCGTTAAAGCACTCTTTCGGCGTCCTTTAGGGATTCGACCGGGAAGAATCTTCCGTACCGAGATTATCCCCAGGAATCGGGAGCGGATATTTCAAGCTCTCACCGATATGGTAGAAAAGGAATTACTTTCGCAAGAGGCTTTAAAAAGTAAGTTGGTGACCTATGATTTTTCGGCACCGGTCCTCAAGGCCTGGGATACGCTTGGGCAAGAACGGATGCAAGCGGTTTTGACGCAACTGATGCTCCAGTTGCAACCATCCCTTAGTTTCATACTTAAGGATGTAGAACAGCAAAGTGAGTCTCTATTGAAGCAAGATATTTTTGAGGAAAAGCTTAGACCCTTTGTTGGTCAGGCGATTCTTAATATACTGGAAAGCGACGAAGGGCAGAAGGCCATTGAGACGGCGACCAAAATTCTCACCTCTTGGCTACAAGAAGTCGAGGTACATCTTTGGTTAACTCATTGGCTGGCTAACTCTATCGAGCGTTATATCAGCCAACATCCTTCCCGGCGTTTTTTAGTGATGTTTTTACCCGAGCCGGCCAAGTTGGCTTTAAAAGTGCAAACCCAAATCGCTGACTATCTAAGTGAAGAATCTACCCTGGAAGAAATCAGGGAATGGTTAAAAAAAGAGGCTAAGAGCTTATCCCATCGTCTGGAGAGTCTCGATAAAGACGGGGATGAAGACGGGGCAGGAGAAGTGGATAGAGATAGTGATACAGATAGTGATGCAGATACAGATAGAGACAGTGATAGAGATGTGGAAATCGATAGGGATGACAGCATTTATAGCCATAGCCAAAAAGCTAAATCACGGATTATATTGCTTTTTAGCAAGGTCATGGCAAAGTATTTAACGGCTTATTCCCAAAAGCTCGATAATCCGGAAAGCCCCCAGGAACTGGGACAGTGGCTGCTTAGAAGAACAGAAAGCCGGATGCATTTACTTAAAGAAAGCCCCGAGCAGCGTGAGCAGTTTAATGTCCAAGTACAAGCTGTACTGACCCCTTTAATTGAAAACAAGCATCAGAAGATCGGCCGAATTGTTCATGAAGGCTTAGAGAAATATTCCAATGAAATGCTTGTGGAGCTAATCGAATCCAAAGCCGGGGACGATCTCCAAATGATCCGGATTAACGGCTCAGTAGTGGGAGGCTTGGCTGGGATAATTATCTATGTTATTAGTATATTACTTTATTGAAAACAATAGCTGAAAAAGTTGCTATTGGGTCAAGATCTTTTCCGGAGAAGTCTTAGAGACGGCAAGTTCATCGGAAAAAGTATCTTTAACGTATCTTTAACGTATCAGGCATCGCGGAGGACTTTAAATAAAGGAAGACTGGATATCTATAAGTGTCCTAAACGATGCGAAGGAACTTATCCCTGAGGAGGATGGGCATGAACTACCGACGTAAAGCTAATATAGTCTTGGGTAGCGTATTTTTAATTTTTATTTTTGCCGCTTGGTTAAGATACCTTTGGCCAACTCACCAGGGGATTCATTTTTTCTTTTTTATCAGTGAAGCCGCTTTGGTGGGTGGAATTGCCGATTGGTTTGCGGTAACGGCTCTCTTTCGCCGACCTTTGGGCTGGCCTTATCATACTGCACTTATTCCCCGCAATCGGGATAAGATGACCGAGGGCGTTGTTGCGATGGTACAAAATGAACTGCTTAGTGAAAACCTTTTGCGCCAAAAAATCCAGGGCTTTGGCTTAAGCTCTTGGCTAATTAATAAGGTCGAAAGATCAGGTGGAGTACCTTATATCACAGAAAAGCTGAGTTGGCACTTAGTGAATTGGTTTAAAAGATTGGATATCCCTGTGGCTTCCCAAAAACTGGGACATATGTTAAAGGATAAAATTATGGTCACCGGTCTAGCTAAACCCTTGCTGGCTAAAGCCCGTGGTTTCTTGAACACACAGGAATTTGATCTGCTATTGGACCAAGGAACCGAAAAAGCTCTGGACTATGCCACCCAGCCCGCAGCTCGGGAGATACTGGTTCAAATCCTTGGACAAATCCAAGAAAAGCAAGTGGGTAACAGTGGAAGACTGCAGAAAACCTTTATGGGATTTTTCCAGGTAACCGATGGCATCAATCTGGATGAGGCTGCCGAAGCCTTGCAAATTGAGCTGATTTTACATTTAAGAGAATTGCATAATCCTCACCATTCAGTCCGCGGCCAGCTGAAGGAAATCCTCGCCGATAAGATTACGGCTCTGGAAGAAGATGTAAATGCCTTAAATGCTATTGAAAATTGGAAAAGTACCTTTATCACAGAGGATAAACTAGAACATCTTGTATCAATCTGCTTGGAACAGGTCTCAGCCTCCTTACGAGAAGGCAACCTGCCCTCCGGTCAGGAGCTCACGACCCTACTGGAGCCCATCCTTGAAAAATGGTGGTCAGAATTTAAGGAGGACCAAGGGCTTCAACAAAACTTGGATAAGTTAATTCAAGATTTCTTGATACAAGCCTTGCAAAGCGAGCATGCAGTCATTGGCCAAATCGTCCGGGAAACTCTGCAAAGCCTTAATGATGAAGAGCTCAACCGTTTTGTAGAAGATAAAGCCGGCAACGACCTCCAATGGATCCGTATCAATGGCTCCTTAGTGGGTGGCATCGTCGGGGCTATTCTTTTTGTGATTCTGAATTATGGGTATAGTTCGTTGTTGGAGTTAATATGGTAAATGTAAGAAAATCTCATTGACGGAGAAAAGCCGATAGTGTTATAAATTAATAGTACCGACCGAACGGTCGGTTCTGAAAAAAAGACAGTGGACAAAAGCTTATTAATTGGAAAAGGAAAAGGAAAGGGATAGTAAAGGTAAAAGATAGCAAAGGTAAAGGATAGTAAGGTATAAAGATGGTTAGCAAAAAGGACCTAAAAAAACTTATTAATTTAGGGTAGGTGATTATAAAAAAAGAAAGTCACTACATAATGTTGGTATGAAACCTAGGTTAATGCTGTCGAAACGGAGGTCCCACTAATTGGCTAAAGAAGAAAAACGCATCGAGATTCTTAACGCTGCTCTCAGAGTAATTTCCGAGCAAGGCTTTGAGAGGGCGAAGATGGAGGATATCGCCAAAGAAGCGGGAGTAGGCAAAGGAACAATTTATGAGTACTTCGCAAGTAAGAATATCTTAGTTACGGAGATGCTTCATTACTGTACTAATTGTTTCAGAGAAGGATTAATTATTAACCTTGCGGAAGGAAACTGCATACAAGAGAAATTACGCAATTTCTCGAACTATTGTGCAGAATTCATTAACTCTCACGCCCTTATCATGAACTCACCCGTGGTCCATCAATCCTTTCCGCTAGAAACAAAGGAGCAGTTGAAGAGAGATTGGAACTCTATCTTTGAGATTCTTGAGGATGAGGTGAAGAGTGCCATTCGGTCCCGGGAAATTCGCTCTAACATTGATCCGGAGATGGCAACCTCAGTGATTATTGGCGGCCTGAACCAATATACCATGAGGAAACTCTTTGACGATCATCTAACTCCT
The DNA here is from genome assembly GCF_982384815.1 of Desulfitobacterium sp. NCBI lineage: Bacteria > Bacillati > Bacillota > Clostridia > Eubacteriales > Desulfitobacteriaceae > Desulfitobacterium > Desulfitobacterium sp. The sequence continues at coordinate 10,084 of NZ_CEVWNY010000072.1, forward strand.
CAAGAAATAGACCATGATAGAATCGCCAAATTAATCCTTACGGGGCTTATTTGGTAAGCAATTTTTTCCGAATTTATGTTTAAAAATACCTGTAGGTCAAGATACTTCGCTAGCGCTCAGTAGGACAGGGCCCATAACATCGGGTTATTCTGAACGCAGTGAAGAATCTTGTTCTTAGGCGAAAGTTATTAGTATAGTTTTATATAATCATAGTAATTAGATTTTTAACTAATTTTAAAGGGCTAAGCCCAAATGGAGGATTATAACTTTATGAAATCAGGGTTTCGCAGATTATCAAGTCTCTTAATACTCAGTTTAGCCTTAATTAGCACCGGGTGCAGCTCTCAAGGAACCAAGACGGTCGTTGAAGAAGAATCCTACATACCTATTGAAACTCAATCGGCTGCAACTAAAACCTTGGTCGAAAGTGCCATATTCAGTGGTAAAGTTCTCTCTGACCAAGAGGTCTCAGTCATCCCCAAAGTACCGGGCAAAGTCACCAATATTAGCGTAAAAGTAGGAGATAAGGTCGAGGCAGGTCAAGTGCTATTCACTATGGATACCAGTGACCTGCAGTCATCCCTGGATTCAGCTGCTATCGGTGTACGTAGTGCCGAGATCAATTATCAAATGACCAAGGATTCCTTGGACACGGCAAAAGAAAACCTAGAGCGCCAGCAGGCTCTTTATGAAGCGGGCGCAATATCCAAAGTGCAGCTGGAAACTACTGAAAACCAAGTGGCTTCGGCGGAAAAATCGCTACAATTAGTGGAGGTCCAGGTGGAGCAGGCTAAGAACGGCTTGGCCCAAGCTCAAAAAGCGATTAACGATATGACGGTGACAGCCCCGGTCGGCGGAAATGTTTCCGCTCTTAATGTAGTGGTAGGACAAATGGCTTCTCAAGCTATGGCGGCGGTTACTATCACTCAGCTGGATTCTCTCTACGTTTCCCTGAGCGTTCCGGAAAACATCGTTAATACCCTGAAAGTAGGGCAGGAAGCTACCGTCCTTGTCAATTCTGCGGGGGAGAAAGAGATAAAAGGCACATTAACCAGCCTTACCCCGGCAGCCAATCTTCAGACCAACCTTTACCCAGTCGAGGTGGCTATTGATAACTCCGAGAACCTGGTCAAGCCGGGCATGTTTGCCAAAGTCGAGATTCCCACTCTAACCAAAGAAAATGTCCTTGCCGTCAATAGCGAAGCAGTTATCTTGAAAAACGGAGAAACAATAGTCTTTGTTGTTGAAGAGGAACGCGCCGTTGCTAAAAAAGTAAAGTTTGGCCTAGATACCGGGGCAGAAGTGGAGATTCTCAATGGTTTACAAGCAGGTGAACAAGTTATTGTTAAAGGCCAAACCTTAGTTGAGCAAGGAAGCAAGGTCAAGGTGGTAGGGGGTAGTGAATCTTGAAATTAGCGGAAACCTCCGTCAAACGTCCTGTCACGATTATTATGACCGTCCTAATTGTCATTCTCTTGGGAACGGTCTCCCTAACCCGGCTTCCGATTGACCTTTTCCCGGAATTTGAGCTTCCTATGGCCATAGTAATGACCAACTATTCGGGAGTAGGCCCTCAAGAAATTGAGAAGCTTATCACCAACCCTATAGAGGGAGTAGTATCCTCGGTAGAAAATATTGATTCGGTAACCTCAACCACCACGGAAGGCTCTTCCATAATTATGGCCTCCTTTAAAACCGGTACCGATATGAATTTCGCTACCCTGCAAATGCGGGAAAAGATAGATATGATCAAATTCGCCTTGCCCGAAGGGGCAAGTACGCCCATGGTACTTAAACTGGACATCTCCATGATGCCGATCATGCAGCTGACTATGGCCTCGGATAAGGCAGACCTAGCTCAATTGCAAGCTCTAGCTGAGGATGAGGTCAAGCCCAGGATTGAGCGGGTAAAAGGGGTCGCCTCTGTGTCCGTCAGCGGTGGTTACGAGAATCAGGTGAAAATCAAAACCCACCAAGAAAAAATGCAGGGCTATGGGTTAAGTATTAGCACCTTATCGAGCATTCTTGCTGCTGAAAACCTTAACTCACCCGCCGGGGAGGTGCGAAAGGGGAACCAGGACTTAACCATCCGCACTACCGGTGAATTTCAGTCTGTTGAAGAGATCAAGAACCTTCTTATCCCACTTAATAACGGAGGGCAGGTCCGCTTAAAAGATATCGCCGATGTGGAGCTGGGCCATACCGATCTTACCACCATATCCCGTACTAACGGCTTACAAAGTGTCAGCATCGCCATCCAAAAGCAATCCGGCGTTAACACTGTAGCCGTGGCCGAGGATATTACCAAAGCCATTAATAAATTAAAACAAGACTTTCCGGATCTGACCTTGGATACGGTCTATGATGAATCAATCTACATCAAGGAGACCATTAATACGGTTTTCCGGGAAGCTATCCTCGGCGGCCTTTTAGCTATTGTAGTTTTGTTTGTATTTTTCCATAACCTCCGCACCACTTTTATCACGGCCACAGCTATTCCTATTGCCGTTATGGCCACCATCGCCTGCCTGTATTTCCTGGATGTCACCATTAATATGATGACTTTGGGCGGGCTAAGTTTGGCCATGGGGCGGCTCGTGGATGATAATATCGTTGCTCTTGAAAACATTTACCGATACCGGCAGTCAGGTCACTCTAAGTTTGAGGCAGCGGTCAAAGGGGTCTCGGAGGTGGGAATGGCAATTACCGCTTCAACTCTGACTACCGTAGCCGTATTCTTGCCAATCGTCTTTGTTGAGGGAATCACCGCAACCCTCTTCCGGGATTTGGCTCTCACAGTAGGTATTTCGTTAGGCGCATCTCTCCTAGTCTCTTTAACCTTGGTGCCGGCTTTATCTGCGAAGATCATGAAAGTCGGGGAAATTCCGCAAGGACGGAAGGGGCTAAAGGGACTCTTTGATAGCTTCGGACGAGGCTTTGATAACGGCTTCGGCAGAGTTGAAAAGAGTTATAAGCGCTTCCTCCACTATGCTCTTGGCCACCGGAAAACTATCGTTATCGGTTCCATAATTATTTTTGTTCTTTCCGGAGCCACCACAGTCTTTTTAGGAGCGGAATTCATGCCTGCTTCCGATGCCGGACAGCTTACGGTCAGTGTAAAATTACCCGAGGGAGCAGAGTTGGAAGATACGGATGCAGTCGTGGGCGAAGTTGAAAAACAACTGGAAGGCATCAGTGAGGTTCAAACTGCTTTTGCTCAAATCGGCTCGGGAGGGACCATGTCCCTTGGCGGTACTGCAGGGAATACGGGATTCGTCATGATTCAGCTGGTTCCCTTAAACGAGCGCAATCGCAGCGTCAATGAGGTTGCGGAGGAGCTTCGTGCCTTAGTTAAGGACATTCCCGGTGCCAAAATTCAAGTCACTGTTACCGATATGATGTCTATGGGCACCACAACCCCCATTGACATTACCATTAAAGGAGATGAACTGGACCGGCTTCAACAGATCGCCACCGATGTTCAGACTATGGTCGCTTCCGTAGAAGGAACACGTGAAGTAAAAACCAGCATGGGGGAAGGAATTCCTGAGGTTCAAGTAGTGATAGATAGAGAAAGAGCCTCTAAATATGGACTTACCGCCTACCAGATCGCCAATGGCTTAAAAGGAACACTTTCCGGTACCACTGCCACCAAATATCGTTATGAAGGAAAAGAGATCAATGTGGTAATCGCCGGAGATGATACCTTTAAGCAGTCCATCTCCAACTTAGAACAAACTCCTATCACGTCGCCGATGGGCATTAGCGTCCCCTTAAGTCAGGTTGCGGAGGTTACTATCGCTCGCGGTCCTATAGCTATTGAACGATCTGATCAAGCTCGGGTGGTTCATGTCACAAGCGATATAGTAGGGAGAGACCTCGTCAGTGTCACCGGCGATATCCAAACCAAGCTAAATGCTTACATCCTGCCCAATGGCTATACTTACGAAATGGGCGGGGAAAACAAGGAAATGGTTAAGTCTTTTCAAGATTTAGGGATGGCCTTGTTATTGGCGATTGTCTTGGTTTACATGATCCTGGCGGCTCAGTTTGAATCCCTAATCCATCCTTTTACCATCATTTTCTCCTTGCCCATGGGCTTTTCCGGGGGAATGCTCGGACTCTTCATTACCCGCAGCTCCATCAGCGTACCCGCCTTCATCGGGCTTATTCTTCTCACGGGTATCGTGGTAAGTAATGCCATTGTTTTGGTTGACTATGTCAATAAACGCCGGGAGATGGGGGATAACCGTGAGGAAGCTATCGAGATTGCCGGCCCCACCCGTTTGCGCCCTATCATTATGACCTCCCTAACCACAGCTTTAGGCCTTATCCCCATGGCCCTCGGCATGGGTGAAGGTTCGGAGACTATGGCTCCCATGGCTATTGTAGTTGTGTTTGGACTTACCCTGTCTACCATTTCCACCCTCATCCTTGTCCCCGTGATCTATACCATTAATGAAGACGTGAAGAACTTCTTCAAAAGAAAGGGCAAACGAAAAAACAAAACAGTATCCATCCCCACCGAGGTTCAAGCGTAATGAAACAAGGGGACAGGTCCCTTGTTTCATACGAATCTTCAAGAAATATCTTGCTGTAATAATAGCAAAAGGAGGGCTAGGCCCTCCTTTTTGTGTAGGGGCGGAGCCCGCTCCACCCCTACATTTTATTCTTCTTTCTCATACTTACTCAACTGCAGCTCCACTTTGCGCAGGTGTTCATAAGTTAACCGGCGGGCCATCTCCGCGTTTTGATCCCG